>CAZCVC010000133.1:0-4463 GCA_964502045.1 uncultured Planctomycetia bacterium
TCCCAGCGGCACGCCGAGATACTTGGCGATTTTCTTCGCCAGCTCGATGTTCGCGTTGCCCGAAAATATCTTTAATTGGCCGTTCATTTCTTTCCCGTTCGTTTCAGAATTCTTGCCGGCACGCCGACGACGACGCCGCGGTCCGGCACGTTCTTATTTTTTGTCAGGACGGAGCCGGCCCCCGTGACGGCCGATCTTCCGACCGTGACCGGCGCGACGAGCACCGTGCCCGAACCGATGCGCGCGCCGTCCTTGATAACGGTGCGGTGCTTCTGCCGGCCATCGTAGTTGGCCGTGATCGTGCCTGCGCCGATGTTGACCCGTGAGCCGATGACGGCGTCGCCCAGGTAGGATAAATGCTTCACCTGGGTATGATCCCCCACTCGGGACCTTACCAATTCGACGAAATTGCCGATGATGGCGTGACTACCGATAACAGATTTGCCGCGGATGCGCGCGAAAGGACCCAGCGTACAACCCTCTCCGATGACAGCCCCCTCTTCCAGGACGGTCCCGGGCATGACCGTAGTATCTTGCCCTATCCTTACGTCCGCGTCAATGGTCACCGTATGGGGTCTCCGGATGCGGACCCCCTCGTCCATCAGCGCCCTCAAAATGCGTTTTTGGGCGATCTCCTCGGCCTCGGCGAGCTCGGCTTGCGTGTTCACGCCGAGCGTTTCCTTGCGGCAGGCGGCCATCACGGCCCCGACGCGCCCCTCGGCCGCGAGGATTCCGACAGCGTCCGTCAGGTAATACTCTTTTTTGGCCGCGCTGCGGCCGACCCGCTTCAGCGCCGCGAAAAGCCCGGCGGCGGCGAAAACGTAGCAGCCGACGTTGATCTCTTTGATCGATCTCTGCTCATCGGTCGCTTCATTCTCCTCGACGATCCCGGTTACTTGCGTGCCGGGCCCGCGCAGGATGCGGCCGTAGCCTTTCGGCTTTTCGAATTCGGCTGAAAGCAGCGTGCAATCGGTCTTTTCCGACGAAAAATTTTCGAACAGTTCCTTGACCGTCTCGCGGCGTATCAGCGGCGTGTCACAGTAAAAAACGTAAACGGCGCCGGCGAACCCCTTCAGCGCGCCCTGGGCCTGCAGCACCGCGTGGCCGCTGCCGAGCCGTTCCTTCTGCTCGACGCAGACGACTTTTTTTCCGAAACTCTTCAAATATTCGCGCACGCCTTCAATGCCGTGGCCCGCGACGACGACGATCTTCTCGCAGCCGGCAAGTTGGGCGCGCTCGACGAGGTAACCGACCATCGGCCGGCCGCAGATAGGCTGCAGCGCTTTCGGCAGACGGGACTTTAAGCGCGTGCCCTTGCCTGCCGCCAGAATGATCGCCGCTTTACGCAATGCGCCTGGCCTCGCCCTTTTTATCGACAAGCCGCGGGTATTCGCGGTTGAGGACGGTCTCCCGTTCTATCACGCATTCCTTGATGTCTTCCATCGAAGGCAGCTCGTACATGACGTTCAGCATCACGCTTTCCATGATCGCGCGCAGGCCGCGGGCGCCGGTGCTTTTCTTGATGGCTTCGTTCACGATCTCCTTCAGCGCTTCGGGCGTCAGCGTCAGCTTCACACCCTCGATCTCGAACAATTTCTGGAACTGCTTCACGATCGCGTTCTTCGGCTGCGTCAGCACGTCCAGCAGCTCTTTTTCACTGAGTTTTTCCAGCGTCGAGACGACCGGAAAGCGGCCGATGAATTCGGGGATGATGCCGTATTTCACGAGGTCCACGGTCTCGACGAGCGGCAGCAGCGAATGCGACGGGTCGCTGCCCTTGTAGACCGGATGGGCCGTCGTCGCCGCGCGGAAACCGATCTGGCCCTTGCCGAGGCGGCGCTGGATGATCTCGTGCAGCGAGCTGAACGTGCCACCGCAGATGAAAAGTATGTTGGTCGTGTCGACGGTCAGGTTCTCGGCCTGCGGGTGCTTGCGTCCGCCCTGCGGCGGCACGCTGGCCTTGGTGCCTTCCAGAATTTTAAGCAGCGCCTGCTGCACGCCTTCGCCGGACACGTCGCGCGTGATCGAAACGTTTTCGGAGGTCTTCCCTATTTTATCGATCTCGTCGATGTAGACGATGCCCATCTCGGCGCGCTGGATGTCGTAAGAAGCGTCCTGCAGCAGGCGCTGGATCACGTTCTCGACGTCGTCGCCGACGTAGCCGGCCTGCGTCAGCGTCGTCGCGTCGCAGATCGCGAACGGGACTTTCAGGATCCTCGCGAGCGTGCGCGCCAGCAGAGTCTTGCCGCAGCCGGTCGGGCCGATCAGCAGCACATTCGACTTTTCGAGCTCGACGTCTTTCGTCTCGGCCGTGGAGATGACGCGCTTGTAATGGTTGTAAACGCTGACCGAAAGCTTTTTTTTCGTTTCTTCCTGGCCCACGACGTACTGGTCGAGGATCTTTTTGATCTCGGTCGGTTTCGGCAGCTCATCGAGCTTCAGCTTCGGCGCGCGCAAGACCTCTTTCGGGTCTTTCGGCGCATCCTTCGGCGACGCGGTGCCCGTGCGCGTCAGCGTGTCATGGCAGAACTTCACACAGTCTTCGCAGATCAGCGATTCGGGCCCGGAGAAAATTTTCTCATGGCCTTTCAGTATCTTCTGGCAGAACGAGCATTTTTGCATGTTGGTTGTCCGTGACGCGTTTCAGTTAAAAAATTAGAATTGCCCCGCATGGATTCGAACCATGACTCTAGCCTCCAAAGGGCTGTGTGCTACCGTTACACCACAGGGCAGAAGTCGGTTTATCAGTACGTCGATGCCACGAACACCTGCCAGGCTTTGTTTTTTCGCTCAATCGCCCGGGCCGCGCGGCCGGCTTCGCGCTCCGTGCGGAAAACGCCGAAAACAGTGGAGCCGCTTCCGGACATCAGGCTGGCGATCGCGCCTTGCCTTAAGAGCTCTTTTTTAATTTTTGATACCGTCTTAAGTCTTTTATTTAGAGAGACTTCCAGACTATTAGTCAAGAGCCCCGAAAACCGGCCGAAATCGCCCTTTTGAATAGATCGGACGAGCATTTTAACATCGCTCCCGGGGGGTGTCAAGGCAGCGGGTTTCAGGCCCGAATAGGCTTGTTTCGTCGAAATTCCGAACGGCGGTTTGACGAGGCAATGCCATATTTTACGGCTTTTACCTGCCAGCGGCCGGAGAACCTCACCGCGCCCGCGCCCAAGCGCCCGCGGGACATCCAAAAGGAAGAACGGCACGTCGCTGCCGAGCTCGGCGCCGAACGCCAGCAGCTTTTTCTTCGAAAGTCGCAGTTTCCAGAGGCGGTTCAGGCCCAAAAGTACGGACGCCGCGTTCGACGAGCCGCCGCCGAGGCCCGCGGCCACCGGAATGCGCTTCTTCAGCCGGATACTCACGCCTGTTTTGACGCGGCAGCGGAGCTTGAGCAGTGCCGCCGCTCGCCAGACGAGATTCTCCGGTCCGGAAGGGACCTTTCGGGAGTCGGTCTTCAGCGAAATGCCGGAGGCGGCAGGCTTAAGAGTGATGTCGTCGCCCAGGCTGATGCGTTCGAACACGGTCACGAGGTCATGAAAACCGTCGCGGCGACGGCGCACTACTTTCAGGTAGAGGTTTATTTTGGCGGGGGAAAAAAGCTTCAAAAAAAATCCCGCCGGTGGACGATTAGGAAGTGCCCGGCGCAGGCGGCGCGGGCACGGCTTCCTGGCCCGTTTCGGCGGTGGAACCGTTGAAACCGAAAAGCTTGAACGCGTCCTGCACCGACTGCGATTCCTGCAGGAAGCGCGCGATGATGTCGGCGTCTTTGATCTTGTTCTTCTGGTAGCTGTGCAGCGTCTGCCGGTCCAGCACGAGCTTCTGCCGGTTCAGGTAGTCCTGGATTTCGATCTGGTCGAAACCGGTGAACTTGTAGCCGCCCAGCACTTCGTTCACGGTCTTGAAAACGTTCAGCATCGTCTCCTTCGGGTCCTCGGACTTCATCGAAAGGATGGAGAAGCGGTAATTTTTCTTGCCCTGGAAATTCTCGAACACGCCGTCGACGAGGATAAACGCGGGGTTGAACCCTTCGTCCTCTTCGGGCTCCTTGTTTTTTTTCTTCTTCGTGTCCGCCGGGACTTCCTTGGAAAAGTTGTAACGGATGCGCTGAACGATCTGGTCGGCGAGAAAATTCTCCAGACGGACCTCTTTGAGGATGAATGGGCTGTTGCCGAGCGAGTCGGTCGTATATTTGCCCTGATCGAACAGCGTGCGGCTGATCGATTCGTCGACGCCGAGCGCTTCGGCGTTGGCGCGGCGCGTGTCGTCGATCGAGCGCGTGATCGTGAGCTCGTTGGCGCTCTTCTTGTCGCGGATCACGATCGAGCAGAATTCTACGTCGAGATCCGTCGAGAGCGAGACGCGCGAGACGACCTGGAGAAGCTTGCCCATTTTTTCGTGCACTTCCTTGGGGATAATGCCTTTCGAGTCGACGAGCTCGTCGACGTAGAGCAGCGCGCCGACGGTCC
>CAZCVC010000134.1:0-4457 GCA_964502045.1 uncultured Planctomycetia bacterium
CGCACGGTCATCCTCGAAGAGATCAAGATGACGCAGGACCAGCCGTCGCAGCTCGTTGACGAGCTTTTGGCCGGCATCGTCTGGCCCGACCACGTGCTCGGCCGGCCTATTGCGGGCACGCTCGAGACGGTAGGCGCTTTGACGCGCGAACAGATCAAAGGTTACCGCGACGATCATTACGCGCCAGGCTACATCACGATCACGGCGGCAGGCGACATTGACCAGAAGACTCTTGAGGCGGCCGTAAAGTCGCATTTTTCCGCCGGCAGGACGAAAAAAGAAAAAAACTTCGACCTTTTCATGAAAGAGCAGGCCCGTCCTCAGACGCACTTTTTTTCTAAAGACACCGAGCAGACGCACCTTGCGCTTTCGCTGCACGCGCCGCCGAAAGACCATCCGGACGAGTACGCCGTTGATATCCTGAGCGTGATCCTGGGCGGCAACATGTCTTCACGCCTGTTCAACGAAGTGCGTGAGGAAAGAGGGCTGGCGTATGACATCGGCTCGTTCGTGCGCCGTTACCAGGAAACCGGCGCGTTCGTCGTCGCGGCCGGCGTCGACCACAAAAAGGCTGCAGCCGCCCTGTCCGTGATCCTGACCGAGCTCGAACGCACGGCCGCATCTCCGGTCACGCCCGGTGAGCTCGAGCGGGCCCAGGAATTTTACCTCGGCCAGTTCGAGCTGGGCCTCGAAAACAGCATGAATCAGATGCTCTGGACCGGCGACAACCTGATAGCGCTGGGGCGTCTGCGCCATCCCGACGAAGTCATCGAAGGCATCCGCAAGGTCACGGCCGATGACCTGCTGCGCGTCGCAGGCTCCATCTTCAAAACGAAGGCGCTCAACCTCGCCATGGTAGGGCCCTCGCTTTCCGAAAATGACTTTTCTTCAATCCTCGCGTTTTCAAAGAGATAACCTCGTTTTTTCTGCCTTAAAATAGCGATTTTTTGCTATACTTATAGACTTAAATCCAAGGAAATCGATGAACCGTACCCTGAAGATAGCCCCGTCGCTTTTGGCGGCCGATTTTTCGAATCTCGGAGCTGAAATCCGCCGCGTCGAGGAAGCCGGCTGCGACATGCTGCACCTTGACGTCATGGACGGCCATTTTGTGCCCAACATCACGATCGGCCCGTTCATCGTGCGCGCGATACGCAAGATCACGAAGCTTCCGCTCGACACCCATCTGATGATCGAAAACCCCGAAAATTTCGTGGCCGAGTTTGCGAAAGCGGGTTCCGACCACATCACGATCCACGCCGAGGCCACGAAGGACCTCGGCGCGCTGCTGGCCCAGCTCGGCAAGCTGAACGTCGGCCGGGGTGTCTCGCTCAAGCCAGCCACGCCGCTCGCTGGCATCGAGGCCCACTTGAAAGATATCGACATGGTCCTGCTGATGACGGTCAACCCCGGTTTCGGAGGCCAGTCCTTCATGCGCGACGTGATGCCGAAGGTCGAGGCGCTGCGCCGCATCTATGCCGGCAACATCCAGGTCGACGGCGGCATCAATAAAGACACATCGAAAGAGTCGGTCCGCGCGGGCGCCAACGTTCTCGTCGCCGGCACAGCGATCTTCGGCAGGCCGGACACGGCCCAGGCGATACGCGAATTGAGGGAGGCGGCCTGATGGCGGAAGTGGCTTCTAAGATCAAGTTCGGCACCGACGGCTGGCGCGCGCTGATGGACACCGATTACACGATGGAAAACCTCGAGCTCGTGACTCAGGCGTTCGCCGACTACACGAACGCTAAGAAAAAAGGCGCCTCTGTCGTCGTCGGCTATGATTTCCGCGAAAATTCGGAAGTGTTCGCGCGCCGCGCCTCCGATATCCTCGCGGCCAACGGACTGAAGACGCTGCTGTCCTCGGCGCCGTGCCCGACGCCGGCCGTTAGCTTTACGATCGTCGACGAAAAACGCGACGCCGGCATCGCCATCACAGCCAGCCACAATCCGGCTCGCTACAACGGCTTCAAGATCAAGAACGCGATCGGCAGCTCGGCCGAAAAAGAGATCACTGACGCCGTCGAAAAGCTTATCGGAAAAAATCCGGTCAAAAAGACCGGCGGCGCCGATCATATCGAAAAGCGCGACATCAACTTGAGGTTCATCCAGAACACTAAAAATTATATCAAGCTTGACGCGATCAAAGCGTCGCCGTACCGCGTGCTTGTCGATTCGATGCACGGCGTCGGCGGACACAACATCGAGAATATCCTGGCCGGCGGCAAGATACAGGTTAAGACCATCCGCGGAGACCGCGATATCACTTTCGGCGGCGTCGCTCCCGAGCCCATCGCCAAATACCTCAAACCTTCCATCGAGCTCATGAAGAGCGGCGCCTACGACATCGGCGTCGTCACGGACGGGGACGCCGACCGCGTCGGCGCGATACGCCCTGGCGGCGAATTCGTGTCGCCGGGCATCATCCTGTCGCTGATCCTGCTTCATTTCGTTCAGGACCTGAAAAAACAGGGCGGCATCGTCACCACGGTCTCGAATACGGGCCTCATCTACCGCATCGCGCGCAAGCTAGGCGTGAAGGTGTTCGAAACGCCGGTGGGTTTCAAGTACATCTGCGAAGTCATGATGAAGGAAAAAATCCTGATCGGCGGCGAGGAGTCGGGCGGCATCGCTTTCCAGGGATATCTGATCGAGCGCGACGGCGTGCTTTCGTCGCTGCTTCTGCTGCAAATGATGGCGCTGCGCGGCCAAAGCTTCGACGAGATCCTGACGTCGGTGGAGAAAGAGTTCGGCAAATTTTATTACGTCCGCCAGGACATCGACTATCCGAACGAACTCAAGGCGAAGCTGTTCGAGAAGCTCGCGAAGAGCCCTCCGGCCTCGTTCCAGGGTCTCAAAGTCGAGCGCACGAACCCCGCCGACGGCATGAAGTTCGTGCTCGAGCAGGACAACTGGCTCCTTTTCCGCCTCTCGGGCACAGAGCCCATCCTTCGCATCTACGCCGAGGCTTCGTCGCAGGCGCTGGCCGACGCGCTCGTCGAAGAGGGAAAGAAGCTCGCGTTCAGCGTCGCGTGACGCGCTAAAAAATTCCATGAAGATCAAAAACATCCGTAATTTTTCGATCATCGCGCACATCGACCACGGCAAGTCGACGCTGGCCGACCGCATCCTCGAGCACACAGGCGCCATCGACAGCCGCACGTTCCATAATCAGCTTTTGGACGACATGGAGCTCGAGCAGGAGCGCGGCATTACCATCAAGGCCAGCGCTGTGAAGATCAAATACAGAAGCAAGGCCGGCCAGGACTACATGCTTAATCTCATCGACACGCCGGGCCATGTGGATTTCAGTTACGAAGTCTCGAAAAGCCTCCGTGCCTGCGAGGGGGTCCTGCTTTTGGTGGACGCGGCGCAGGGCGTCGAGGCGCAGACCGTCGCCAACCTTTATCTGGCCATCGAGCACAACCTCGAGATCATCCCCGTCATCAACAAGATCGACCTGCCGACCGCCGATCCCGAGAAGGTCAGAAAACAGATCCATAACATCCTCGGCATCCACGATTCCGAACCCGTGCTTGCCAGCGCGAAGGCCGGCATCGGCATCACCGACATCCTCGAAAAAGTGGTCGAAAAGATCCCGCCGCCCGAAGGCGACCCCGCCAAACCGCTGCAGGCGCTGGTCTTTGATTCAAAATACGACAATTACCAGGGCGTCATCATCTACGTCCGCATTTTTAACGGCTCGCTTAAAAAGGGCCAAAAGATACGCATGATGGTCACCGGCCGCGAATACGAAGTGCTGGATATCGGCACGCTCACGCCCAAGCCGGTCGCCGGAGAGTTCCTCGGGACCGGCGAGGTCGGTTACATCGCTTGCAACATTCGCACCGCCAAGGACGTCGAGAACGGGGACACGGTCACCGACGCTTTGCATCCCTGCGCCGAAGCCCTGCCCGGCTATAAAAAGATACGGCCGATGGTGTTCGCGGGCATCTACCCGGTCAACTCCAAGGACTTCCAGGGGCTGAAGGACGCGCTGGAAAAGCTCCAGCTCAACGACGCCTCGCTCGTGTTCGAGGTCGAGAGCTCGCCGTCCATCGGCTTCGGCTTCCGCTGCGGCTTTTTGGGTCTTCTGCACATGGAGATCGTGCAGGAGCGCCTCGAGCGCGAATACGACATGAACCTGGTCATCACGACGCCGAGCGTCGTTTACAAGATCCAGAAAACGGACGGGGAGATCGTCGAGATCGACAACCCTTCGAAAATGCCTTCCCCGAACCACGTCGTCGCGACGCTCGAACCCTTCGTGTCCGCGACCATCGTCACGCCGCCCGCCAACATGGGCGCCATCATGGAGTTGTCGGAAAAGAAGCGCGGCGAGTACAAGTCGACCGAGTACATCAGCGAGGACCGCGCGAAGATCGTCTACGAGTTTCCGCTGTCGGAGATCATCGTCGACTTCTACGACAACATCAAATCGATCACGAAGGGCTACG
>CAZCVC010000135.1:0-4427 GCA_964502045.1 uncultured Planctomycetia bacterium
CAGATGATGGGAACGAAAAGGTTTTTGACGGTGGTCTTGCGGATGTATTTTTTCAATTCGGTGGTGGAGATCTTTTCGCCGTTGATGAACTTTTCCATCAGTTCATCGTCGGCTTCGGCGACTTTTTCGATGAGTTCGGCGTGGGCGGTTTCGGCTTCCTTCTTGTATTCTTCGGGGATCTCAATGACTTCGTACTGATTGCCCAGATCTTCGGAGTGATAAATTTTAGCGTTCATTTCGACGAGGTCGATCTGACCCTTAAACTTGTCTTCAGCGCCGATCGGCAGCTGGATCGGGGCGGCGGCGGCCGTCAGGCGCTCGCGGATCTGCGAAACGACGGAGCGGAAATCCGCGCCGGTGCGGTCCATCTTATTGACGAAACAGACGCGGGGCACGTGATAACGGTCGGCCTGGCGCCAGACGGTCTCGGACTGGGGCTCGACGCCGCCTACGGCGCAGAACACCAGCACGGCGCCGTCGAGAACCTTGAGCGAGCGTTCGACTTCGATCGTGAAATCGACGTGGCCCGGAGTATCGATCAGATTGAGGCGGTAGTCCTTCCAAAAGCAGGTCGTGGCGGCCGACGTGATCGTGATGCCGCGCTCCTGCTCCTGCTCCATCCAGTCCATCGTCGCCGTGCCTTCATGGACTTCGCCCATGCGGTGCACTTTGCCGGTGTAATAGAGCACGCGCTCGGACGTGGTCGTCTTACCCGCGTCGATGTGGGCGGCGATGCCGAAATTCCTGGTCTTTTCTAAAGAATATGCATTAGACATAAATAAATATCTCTTGTTCTTTCGATGATCGAGGTTGGATTACCAGCGATAGTGGCTGAAAGCACGGTTCGCTTCAGCCATCTTGTGGATTTCTTCTCTCTTTTTGACGGAGGTGCCTTGACCGTTGTAAGCATCAAGCAGCTCGTCCGCGAGGCGCTGCTGCATCGGTTTGCCTTTGCGTCCGCGCGCGGCATTTCTCATCCAGCGCATGGCCAGTTGCTGACCGCGGTCGCCCTTCACCTCGACAGGAATCTGATAAGTCGCTCCGCCGACGCGGCGGGACTTAAGCTCAAGCAGTGGGCGGACGTTATCGATCGCCTTCGTCAGCACTTCGATGACGTCGGCTTTCTGCGTCTTCTGCTGCAGGATGTCCATCGACCCGTAAATGATCTTTTCCGCGTTCCACTTTTTGCCGTCAATCATCAGAATGTTGATGAACCGTGAAACGGTCTTGTTGTTGAACTTCGGGTCCGGATTGACTTCTCTTTTATCGGCTCTTCTTCTTCTCATGGCTTTCCTTTATTTCTTTTTCGTGTCGGCGGCGCCGGCTTTCGGCATCTTCGCGCCGTACTTGGAACGGGAAATGCGGCGGTCTTGCACGCCGGCCGTGTCCAAAGTGCCGCGGACAATATGATATCGCACGCCCGGCAGATCCTTCACGCGGCCGCCGCGAACGGTGACGATCGAGTGCTCTTGCAGGTTGTGCCCGACGCCCGGGATATAGGCCGTGACTTCGTAGCCGTTGGTCAAGCGAACACGCGCCACTTTTCGGAGCGCGGAGTTCGGTTTTTTGGGGGTCTGCGTCTTGACCTGCAGGCACACGCCACGTCTCTGCGGAGCTGCGGTCAGCGCCGGCGACTTGGTCTTGACGATGACTTTATGACGCCCTAAACGGATCAACTGGCTAATTGTTGGCATATCCTAAGTCGTTGTTTCCTCTGTAGTTAGAATTTCGTCCGCAAATATCTTGTCCGCGGGTTTACTCTTCTTGGTTTCTTCCTCGATGTGGCGCACGATTTCTACGCGACGCTGGCCCGCAAATCCGGTGCCGGCAGGAATAAGGTGACCCATAATAACGTTTTCTTTCAATCCAAGCAAGTAATCTTTTCTGCCCGAAGCGGCCGCGTCGGTAAGCACACGGGTCGTCTCCTGGAAGCTCGCCGCTGAGATGAAACTTTCGGTGGAAAGGGACGCGCGCGTGATGCCGAGAAGTATCGGTTCGGCCTTCGCGACGTCTTTTTTCTTCTTGGCGTAGAGCTCGTTTTCTTCCTGCAGTTTGAAGCGGTCGACCTGCATGCCCACCAGGAAATCGGTGTCTCCGCCGTCGGTAATGCGGACTTTTCTAAGCATCTGGCGCACGATCACTTCGATGTGCTTGTCGTTGATGCTCACGCCCTGCAGACGGTAGACTTCCTGGACTTCATTGACGAGGTATTCCTGCAGCTTGCGCTCGCCGGAGATCTTCAAGATGTCCTGCGGAACCACCGGCCCGTCGACGAGCTGGTTGCCGGCGTTCACGAAGTCGCCCTTGTAGACGTTCAGGTGCTTGCCGTGCGGGATCAAATACTCTTTCTTCATGCCGGTCGAGCTCTTGACGATGACGCGGCGATGGCCCTTGCGCGATTCGCCGAATTCGACGACGCCGTCGATCTCGGAAATGATCGCCGGGTCCTTCGGGCGGCGCGCTTCGAAAAGCTCGGCCACGCGCGGAAGACCGCCGGTGATGTCCTTCGTCTTCGTGATCTTACGCGGCGTTTTGCCGATCAGACTTCCGGCCTGCACCTTGTCGCCGTCATCGACGGTGATGTGCGCGCCCGAAGGGATCGGATATATCGCGAGGACTTCTTTCTTGTTGTCGAGCACGAGGATCTGCGGGTGGTGTTCGCCGCGGTGCTCCATGATCACGCGCTCAATGTTGCCGGTCGCGCTGTCGAGCTGTTTGTGCATCGTGACTTCTTCGATGATGTCTTCGAATTTGACCGTACCTTCGACTTCGGTGAAGATCGAGGATGAATACGGATCCCAATCGATGAACACGGCGCCCTTCGCCACTTTACCGCCGTCCGCCACCTTTAGATAGCCGCCGTGCGGGACCGCATGGCGCTCCATCTCACGTCCGGAGTCGTCATGGATCGAGACCTGGCCGTTGCGGTTCAAAATAACGAATGTTCCCTGTTTCAACGCGACGGTCTTGACCGCGTGGTACTTGATCAAGCCCGAGTTCTTCGCCTTGATGGAGGACTCCGCCACGGTCCGGCTCGCCGTACCGCCGATGTGGAAGGTTCTCATGGTCAGCTGCGTGCCCGGTTCGCCGATGGACTGCGCGGCGATAATGCCGACGGCTTCGCCGAGTTCGACGAGGCGGCCGGTCGCAAGGTTGCGGCCGTAGCACTTGGCGCAGACTCCGCGGCGGGATTCGCAGGTAAGCACGGAGCGGATCTTGATCTTATCGATGCCCGCCTCTTCGACGAGCTTCGCCGCGTCTTCGGTAATCTCCTGGTTGGCTTCAACGAGCGACGTATCGCTGACGACGTCCACGATGTTGTCCAGAGCGACGCGTCCGATGATCCTCTCCTTCAGAGGGACCACGATCTCGTCGCCTTCGACGATGGCCTCGATAAAAATACCCTTCACCGTGCCGCAATCGTCCTGATTGATGATCACGTCCTGGGCCACGTCGACGAGGCGGCGGGTCAGGTATCCGGAGTCGGCTGTTTTCAGCGCGGTATCGGCCAGACCCTTACGGGCGCCGTGAGTGGAAATGAAGTATTCGAGCATCGTCAGACCTTCGCGGAAGTTGGCCTTGATCGGGTTTTCGATGATCTCGCCCGACGGCTTGGCCATCAGACCGCGCATACCGGCCAGCTGACGGATCTGCTGTTTTGAACCCCGGGCGCCTGAATCGGCCATCATAAAAACAGGATTAAACGGGTCAAGCGCCTCAAACATACTGTCAGAAACGCGGTCCGTAATATGGGTCCAAATATCAATGACTTTGTTGTAACGTTCACCTTCTGTAATCAAACCATTGCGGTATTGATTTTCAATGGCCTGAACGTCCCGATGGGCCTCTTCAAGAAGTTCCGATTTAGCCTTGGGGATTTGGATATCATCAATGCCGATCGAAATGCCGGCGCGAGTCGCCTCTTCAAAACCAAGCGTTTTCAGCCGGTCAAGGAGATGCACAACTTCACTATGACCAAATTGACGGTAACACTCGGCAATAATTCCCGAGAGTTTGCTCTTGCTGACGTTTTCATTCACAAACCGAAATCCTTTTGGAAGGACCTGATTGAAAACAATACGCCCCATAGCGGTTTCTATGATTTGGCCGCTTGGAAGGCGGAGCTTGCATTTAGCATGCTTATGAATTTGATAATCAAGATAAGCCAAAATCGCTTCATCTGAATCCGAAAAAACAAGACCTTCGCCCTTGGTCCCTTCACGCTGCTTGGTGAGGTAATAAATCCCGAGCACGATATCTTGTGAAGGAGTGGCGATCGGCTGTCCGTTCGCGGGAGAGAAAATATTATTGGCCGAGAGCATAATGACCCGCGCTTCCATTTGAGCTTCCATGGAAAGCGGCACGTGGACCGCCATCTGATCGCCGTCAAAGTCAGCGTTGAAGGCCGTACAAACCAGCGGGTGAAT
>CAZCVC010000136.1:0-4370 GCA_964502045.1 uncultured Planctomycetia bacterium
GAACCGTCATAATCGCTGAAGTTGACCGGTATCCCCATATTCCAAGAACTCAGTCCGGTCTGAAGCTTGAACAAAGCGTGGATCGCCTCATTCAGCGACGCCTCGGCGCGCTCCAATCGCCTTTTGATGAACGCGGTGGAGTGAAAGTCCTGAGTGTCTCCAAATTCCTTGTGCAGCATGTTGATCAGCGGAGACACCATGATCATCTCCATTCTGATCCGATGGATCTCATCTGTCGCTTCCGCGAGGATCGGGGCCGTTTCCTTGAAACGGAAAACGTTTTGAAGCTCGCCCCTTTCTTTTTCCAGTTTTATTCTCACCGACCGCAGGCCGGCGTATATTTCATCCAGCGCGCTTAGGTAATGCCCGAAAGGCAGCCCGTTGGTGATCACAATGCGGCGGTCGATCGGCAGCTGGATCTCAATTTCGTTTAAAAAGCTTGACGCCTGCGCTAGATAATTTGACGCCGAACCAGCACTGTCGGCAGCGGTGCGCAGCATGCTTCGTGCGGCCCGAAGCACGTTCTCGGCTACTTTGTCTTCAGCCTGGGCCAAACGTCCGCCTGCGCCTGCCCACGGGGCGGTCAACAACGAAAAGTCGGGCGTCCTTTTTTTGTAATCGGACCGCGACGCGAGCCTGTTCGCGGCTAGGTCGGCAGGTTTCTTCGCGGTCGTTTTCGTGATACGCGAAAAAAAGAGGGCCCCTTGCTCGAACGCCTTCCACTTTCGCCAGAAAGGACCGCCTGGGGCGAGGTTCTCAGCGGAAGATCCGGCGGTCGTCAGCTGCAAGCTTTCGACGGGCGCCGCGGCGGCCTGCTCGAAGCGTGCGAGGAACGATACTGTGAGCGGATTGCCGATCGCGTTCCGCGCCAGGTACGGATTCATCGTGGAAGCGGCGCGGGCCGAAGCAACGGCCGACGACGGCTGACTCAAAAGGATCTCTTCGTAGCGGCGCACGTTCGTTTCGTGCATCACGCGCGGGACGATGGAAACGTAGGATATTTTACGGCTGCGTAAAAGCGCTTTGAGGTTGGGCGCGTGAAAGCCACCCGCGATCAGCACGGCGGGCGTCCCGTCTCCGGGGATATTCGGGACGGCGTTCTCGAGAAATTTTTCGTCGCGGTCGAGCGTCAGCTCATAGAACTTTTCGCAGAGCGCGGCCATTCCGTCGAAATCCTGTTTCAGGAACACGGCCTTGTCGTGGCGCTCCCCCAGCTCGAGCAGTTTTTCGTTCAGGAAGCCGGAAAGGCTTTTCAGGCCCGTCCTCTTCAACGATTTGAAGCGCGCATACTCTTCGGGCGAGAGCGTTAGATGGAAAAGTTTGCGGTAAAATCCGAGCGTCCGCGCCGCGTCCAGCAGGCGCGCTTCGTCTGGTGAAGTCGCGAGTACCGCGAACACACTTTCCTCGAGCCGTTCTTTTTCGACAAGTATCTGCCTGGCATCGATCTCATTCGAACGGCGCAGGTAATCCAGGTATTTTGATAACTCCGGAAAATCCGCCGCATTCTTCAGCTTGTCCGCCAGGCAGAAAAAATAGCCTGCCTGCGAATCCTTCAGCGAAAGTTTCGACGCCGAAGAAATGTCGGCCAGCTCCTTTTGGTCCTCAGGCTTGAGCGAACTCACGGCCGCGAGCTGCTCCTCGTTGGCGATCTTAAAGTCGATATGCGCCTCGGTTTTTTTCAGCTCGGCCAGCTTCGACAGGTGCGGGAATCCGCTCAAAGGAATCTTGAGCGAAGACGCCTGCGAGCGCAGGAAATCGATGTAGCCGGTCAGGTTCTCGTCGTTTGCCGCAGCCTCCTGGCGCGCGAGGAACGCGTAAAGGAACGGGTTGAGCAATTTCGGCTTGAGGACTTCGAGCGTCGAGGCGATTTCGTCGAGGTAGGCCTCGAACGCGGCCCTGCGGCCCGCGCTTTCTTTGTAAACTCGGATCGATTCGAAATAAAGCTCGGGTTCCTCCACGCCTTCGAGCCGGAACTCGTGCTCCGACGTGAGGTCCAGATATTCAACGCCGTGAAGCAGGCCCTTCTGAAGGTATTCGTCCGCGATACGGCGGCGCTGCGGGAGAGTCGCCTTATCGCGCAAGAAAGAAAGATTCGCGTTCCCTTTTGCAGCTTCGGTGAACACCGTCATTTTTCCGCCGTAGCGACGGAAGAGCGCGTCGAGAAGACGCGCTTCGTTCAGCTGGCACGAAGGGTTTGTGTGCGCGTCCTGGATCAGCAGCACCGTGCGATCGCCTTCGGGCGAACGCCAGGCGTCTTCGACGGCCGCGACGGATTCGGGAATTTCCGGCAAAATTTCCGAGGCCCAGCGCCGGTCGTTTTGGCGCTGCGCTTCGGAGGACCAGTCAAGTTTCGCTATCTCCTGCGCAGCGAAAGCGAAGTCCTGCGCGACAAACGCAAATAGGAGCAGCGCCGACGCGCTTCTCAGCCAAAAATATTTCGGCGGCTTTGTCTTTGAGGTTTTTAAATGTTTAATGTTTTGGGACAAAAAAAACACCTTGTTTTAAAATAAAAAAATCGAGCCTGTTCGCCCGTTAGATTATTAGTCATCGTCCTTGTGTTAGAAATATACTTATTAAGTATGGCCCATTAAACGTGATTTATCAAATTTTGTTAATATAAATGAAAATTTAGATAATAAGGCGGGAATTTCAGGCAGAAAATCGCGTCAGATGCGAAATAATTTTCTCGGCGAGCGGCGCGGAAACGCCCGTTTTTTCGGACAATTCATGGGGCGCAAGCGCACGGATCTTGGAAACCGTCCCTGCTTTTTGGATGAGCTTCCGCCGCGTCTTCGGTCCCACGCCGGGAATGCCGTTCAGCTCCGAAAGCATCGCCTCTTTGCGGTGAAGCTTGCGATGATACGTGATCGCGAAGCGGTGCGCCTCGTCCCTCAGGCGGCGGATCATCGCCAGATACGGCGAGGTCGGAGAAAATACATACGGCGCGGCGCGATCCGGTGAAAAAAGATATTCGTGCTGCTTGGCGATCGAAATGATCGGCAGGTCGGCGAGACCGAGGCCTTTCAATTCCGCGTGGGCCGACGATAGATGGCCCTTTCCCCCGTCGATGACGACGAGATCGGGCAGCGGCGTTTTCTCTTCGAGGATGCGCGAATAACGGCGCCGGACAACTTCCTTCATCATCCGATAATCATCGATACCCTGCACGGTCTTGATACGGAAGCGCCGGTACTCGGATTTCGCCGGCGCGCCGTCCACGAATACGGACATCGAGGCGACGGCCTCTTTGCCCTGGATGTTCGAAATATCGAAACAGTCGATGCGCCGCGGCAGACGCGGAAGTTCCAGTTTTTCCTTGAGCTCGGCGAGGATCTTTTCGTTCTCGACTTTCGGCGCCGGCGGCAGAGGCACCGTCGAAAGCGCGCGGATCTCCTCGTAAAGGACTTTCGCTTTTTCGTATTCCTTGTTTTCCGAATGTTGCTTCATCCGCCGCGACAGGCTGCGGACGAGCGCGTCGCGTTTGCCTTCTAGAAAATTTTCAAGCTCCCGCACCGCCGCCAGGTAGGACTCGCGCGATTGGAGGCCCTCGCACGGCCCGTGGCAGAGACCGAGATGGAATTGCAGGCACACCATTTTCGGCAGTTTCTTGCAGGTGCGCAGCGGGAACTGGCGGCGAAGGATCTTAACGGCCTGCTGCAGTAATCGTCCGGAGGTGTAGGGGCCGAAATATTTGGCGCCGTCGTTCTTACGGCCGTGCACGACGAGCAGCCGCGGGTATGTCTCGTTGGTGATCTTGAGCCAGGGATAGCTCTTGTCGTCTCTCAAAAGCTGGTTGTATTTCGGGACGAACTGTTTGACCATGCCCGATTCCAGCAAAAGCGCTTCGGCCTCCGTCGGGGTCTCGATAAAATCGATGCGGACGGTCTGGGCGAGCAGGAGCCCCTCCTTCGAAAAGCTTTCCCCGTAAAAACGGAAATGGCCGGCCACCCTCTTTCGGATGGACAGGGCCTTCCCGATGTAGACGGCCTCCCCTTTACGGTTCTTGAAAAAATAAACCCCGGGCGAGGAGGGTAGTTCGAGGATGCGTTTCTTCAGGTACTCAGGAAGCGTGTTCACGTCTGGGCAAAAGCCTCCGGGCCTCTTCAACCTTGAACAGCAGCGCCGCTGCGAAATACACGGCGACTGAAAGCGCGATGCCGGCCGCGAGCAGGCCGGCCTGAATCCAGCGTCCCCCGCCGGCGTTCGGCCAAAGCACGGCGCGGTCGTACGCGAGCGTGAACACAGTCATCACGGCGACCGCAGCCAGCACTTTCATCAGCGCTTCGAGGATGCCCTTTTCATCCAGCGGCCCCGTGCGTTTCACGAGAAAATGGTACAGGAACCCCATGTTAACGGTCGCCGAGATCGAC
>CAZCVC010000137.1:0-4369 GCA_964502045.1 uncultured Planctomycetia bacterium
GCCGAAAATCCGCGGAAACTCTCATTCTGGAGCTAGGACTCCAGCAGATCAGCGACACCGGCGCGTTGGAAAAACTTTGCCGGGAAGCGATGGCGGCGGTTACAAAGGCCGTCGAGCAATTCCGCGCCGGCGGCGCGTTCACCGTGCGCGGTTACCCGGAGTCGGACTCGGCCGGCGATTACGGCTGGACGTTTTCGTCGGAGCTGAACGCGCCGGCGCATTTCATTCCGAAGGACTGGAAGATCCCGCTTTCGAAAAAGACCTGGCGCGACTCGCTGCGCTTCGTGACGTTCTTCGACGCGGCGAAAACGTACTTCCGCGAGCGCGCTCTGATATCGACGGAAAAAGACAAGACGCTGATAGGCATCGGGTACGGCCTGCGCCTCGAGATGAACGACCGCTCATATATCAGCGCGGACGTCGGCTATCCCATCGGCGACGATTCGACCGACAAAAATAACACCCAATTTCACGTCACGATGCGGGGCGGGTTTTAACGGACTTAAGAATTTCCCGGTTTCGGCGGGGAACTGATGACGACTTTGTTCGGGTTGAGTCCCACCTTGATTTTCTGCGAGACCCTCCTCTCCTTCAAGTCGATGATGGACATGTAGTCGGCGAATTCGTTCGTGACGTAGATGTGGTTGTTTTCGGGCAGCACGGCGATGTCGGACGGCTGGCCGTCGACGTCGATCGAGCCCATCATGCTCGCGCTGTTGGCGTTCACGATCGAAAGATCGCCGGAGCCGCGGTTGGCGACATAGAAGCGCGACGAATTTTTCGGGTTCACCTGGATCGCGTAGGGCTTGCTGCCGACCGATATGGAGCGCACGGACTTCATCGTCAGCGCGTCGATCACGTGCACGCGGTTGCCCATCGTGTCGGTGACGTAAACGAACTTTCCGTCGGGCGAGGCCGCAATGCCGAACGGCGAAAGGCCCGCGTTCGCCCTTCCGGTCAGCTTCCCGGTCTGCGTGTCGTAGCGGGACACGGTTCCGTCGAGGCGTTCGACGACGAAGATCTGCCTGCCGTCGACCGACATCGCGGCCTGCGTCGGCATGGAGCCCGTGCGGAACTCGAACGCGATTTCCTTGGTATTCACGTCGTAGGCCGTGACAAGGTCTTCGGGCATGCTGCCCACAAATGCGAGATTGCCTTTTTTGTTCAGCACGATGAACGAGGCCTCTTCCTTGAGTCCATGGATGTCGAGCTTCTGGAAATCCTGCGTCTCGATCTGCACCAGGCCGGTCTTCTTGCCGATGGCCGCGAACACCGATCGCCCGTCGTGGGAGGCGGCCATCGCCGAAGGCTTCGAGCGCAGGCGGAACTCGTGCAGCGTCTCGTAGGTCTTGCCGCGCAACGCGAGGATGCCGTCCTCGGACGACACGTAGATGCCGCGCTTCATGACCTCGGTGCCGGCCTTGCGCACTAGCATGCTTTCGCCGTCGTAGATCATCTCCTCGGTGCCGTCGACGGCGGCCACGTAGACGGCGCCTTCCTCCACGTAGATGTCCGATTTAGAATCTTCGGGCGCGCTCTTGTCCCAGACCGCTTCGCGTTTTTTCTGGGCGATGAACTGCTGAATTTCCTTGGTCAGGTCGTCCTTTTCGTCTGAATCCAGCGCCGATTCCAGCGAGCTCAGATCGATCGTAAAAAGCGCGCCGGACAAGTTGTCGAGGTTGGGATCGATCTCCGGGGGGAACCCAAACCAGAAAACGTTGTTTCCACCGTCAAGGCCGAACGCCGGATTGATGAATGAGCCGCTCAGATTGCTCGAATCCGAAACGTCGACGCGGTTGATGTCAGGGGACGCCGGGTTGACCAACCACGTAGAACCCGGGACCGTGCTCACGAGCCGGATGCGGCTCTCGCCAGGCGCCACTTTGACGTTCCAAACACCGTTCACGTTGAACGTGTCGCCGGCCGTGAACTGCACGGTCTTGCCGGACCTCGTGATATGAAAGTCGTAAAAATTCAGCCCACCCGCCGGTGCGTCAACCGTCACCGTGTCGATGGTGTCCAGATTGACACGGCCGTTGTTGGGGTCGAACGAGCCCGCGGTCACCAAGAAATCCCCGGCGACAGTCATCGAGGACGGCGCGACGAACGCGCCCGCCGACTGAGAGAACGAACCGTTGATGTCGAGCGGCGCCGCGACGGCGAGCGTGCCGGCGCCGGTATGTTCGATGTCGTAGAAGATCGTTCCGCCGGGCGTCAGCGTCTGCGTTCCGGCGGCCCTGTCGAATGTGATGGTACCGGTGCCCACGTTGTAAGTACCGCCGCTTTTCGTCCAATCGCCGCCGACGGTGAAAAGACCCGTAGGAGCGGTCAGCGAGCCGGAAGACAGCAACACGCTGCCGTCGACGTCCAGATCGCCGTCGCCGGAAAAGGTGCCGCCTGAAACCGTGAGGCCGCCGCCCAACGCAATATCCTGTCCGGTGGTGTCAAAAAGGCCGCTGGAAACCGTGAGTGTGCCCCCGGCCGTCAATCCGGTGACGATCCTCATGGTGTCGGTGGAGTCAGTAGGGCTGATGACAAGATCGAAATAGTCGGTGCCGACGCCGCCGAAGTCATAAATCGTGAACGTGTCCCCGGCGCTGTCGCCGTCGCCGACGTAGCGGAACGTTCCGGAATCGATGTCCTGCGTCAAACCGGTCAACACCTCGCCTCCCTGGAGCTGCACGATGGCCGTGTTGGAGAATGAAGCGCCCGTCATCGTCCAGTCCCGGCCGTTCAGATCAAACGTCCCGCCCGTATTCGAGAAGCTGTTGGTGACGGTCAGTTCGTTCCCGATCAGGCGGAGCGTGCCGGTGCCGGTGTGCGAGAGGCCGAAAAAGTCGGTAACGCCCTGGTCGAGCGTCTGCGTGCCGGACCCGCTGAACGTCACGGTGTTCGACCCCGGCGCGAACACGCCGCCGGTCTGCGTCCAGTTACCGGCGACGCTGAAGAGTCCCGACGTGGCCGTCAGCGTACCGCCGGAAAGCAGCAGATTGCCCGACAGAATGGAATTGGTGCCGCTGCCGCCATTGAAAGTGCCTGAGGATACTGTGATGCCGTTGGAAAATTGCTGCGTCGCGGTGGAAGCAAGATAGGTGCCGCCGGAAACCGTCAAAAGGCCGGTCAGGCTAGTGGTGTTGCCGTTGGCGTCGTAACTGCCCGAGCTCACGGTCATCGTTCCGGCGATGTTCTTGGCGGCCGTGAGACGGTACACGTCGTTGGCGTCTTCGCTGGCGATGACGACATTGAAATAATCGATGCCGGCGTTCACGTCCGAGATCGTGAACGTGTCCGCAAGTCCGTCGTCGTCCCCGACAAACGTGAAGATGCCGGTATTGGTGTCCGTGATCGCGATCGTCAGCGTTTCGGACCCGATAAGCCTGACATTGGTGTCATTGGTAAGAATACCGTTGACGCTGAGATTGTTCCCGTTGAGCGAGTAAGTGCCGGAAATTACGGTGATATTGGCGTTGATCTGCTGGGCGGCGCCGATTTCGAAAATGTCCATCGAGTCGACGGATTCGATGCTGAGCTCGAAATAATCGGACGCGCCGAAATCCCGGACCGTGAACGTATCCGCGAGGCCGTCGCCGTCCCCCACATAGGTCCATCTGCCCGAGTTGGTGTCCTGCGTCAAAGTAAGGGTCTCGGAGCCTTGCAGCCTCATGCGGCCGACGTTCGGGGCGCTCGAGAACGTGCCGGCGACAGTGAAACCGTTGCCGGCGAGCGAATAGGTGCCCAAGGTCAGCGTAAAATTATTAGCGACGATCTGGTCTGCGCCGAGCTGAAAGACGTCGGTTTCGCCGTCGGTGGAATTGATGACGAGGTTAAAGTAATCGGTGGCGCCGAAATTGCTGATCGTGAACGTATCGGCAAGACCGTCGGCGTCGCCGACGTAAGTAAAGGTGCCGGAGTTGGTGTCAGGAGTCAAACCCGTGATGGTTTCGGAGCCGCGGAGCTGGACGTTTCCGAGGTTCGAGAACACGGCGCCGGTCATGGTCCAGCTCCGGCCGTTCAGATCGAAGATGCCGGCCGAGTTCGTGAAATTATTCGTGACCGTGAGGTCGCTGCCGGTCAGCTGAAGCGTGCCGGCGCCGGAGTGCAGGACATTGAAATAGCTCCCGGAGCCGGGATTGAACGTCTGCGTCGTAGCGGAAGTGAAATCCAGCGTTCCCGAACCGGCGATGCCGCCGCTGCCGACATAGTTCCCCGGGATCGTCAACGTTTGGTTCGTCAGGTCGAACGTGCCGTTCGTCACCGTCATCGTGCCCGCCACGAGCAAAGGATTCGTGATCTGATAAATATCCGCCGCGTCTATCGAAGCGATGGTCAGATTGAAGTAATCCGTGGCACCGAAGTCGATGATCGTAAA
>CAZCVC010000138.1:0-4360 GCA_964502045.1 uncultured Planctomycetia bacterium
AGACGCTCGTGTTCGGCAACGGCTCGGACGAGCTGCTCGTGTTCATCGCGCGCGCGTTCGCCGGCAAAGGCGACGAGATTATCATCGCGGACCCGACGTTCCTGATCTACGAGATCGCAGGACAGGTCGAAGAGGCGACAGTCGTGAAGGTTCCGATTAAGGACTTCGGGTACGACCTCGATAATATGCGGAAAAAGATCAACGCGAAGACGAAGCTTATCTTCATCGCGAACCCCGACAACCCGGTCGGCACGTACGTGAACGCCAAGCGCCTGGCCGCGTTCCTAAAATTCGTGCCGAAGGACGTCATCGTCGTGATGGACGAGGCGTATTACGAATTCGCGCGGCCGCAGAAAGATTATCCGGACACGCTGGCGCTGCTGGCGTCCCACAAGAACATCATCGTCACACGCACATTCTCGAAGGCGTACGGCCTCTCGGGCCTGCGCGTCGGCTATGCCGTCGCGGACCCGTCGGTCGCGGCCGCGCTGAACAAGGTCCGCGAGCCGTTTAACGTGAACCTGCTCGCGCAGGTCGCCGCCGTCGCGGCGCTCGACGACAAGGCCCACTTGAAGAAGACCGTCGAAATGGTCGAGGAAGGGCGCGGTTGGATGACGGGCCAGCTCCAGGAACTGGGCTGCCGCGTGGTCCCGACGGCGACCAATTTCATGCTCGTGGATTTAAGGATGGATGCGGCGAAGATTTATGATAAACTTTTGCGTCTCGGCGTCATCGTGCGCCCGATGGCGGTCTGGGGTCTGCCGACCTTTCTCCGCATTACGATAGGACGCTCGCGCGAAAACCAGTTGTTTATCCGCCGGCTCAAACAAGTTTTCAAGGAATCGGACGTTTAACAGCCAATAGGAGCAAGACATGATCATCGTACTCAAGCCCGAAGCCACCGGTAAACAGATCAAGCACGTCGAGGACAGGATACGCGAGCTGGGTCTCAAGCCCATGCTGTCGGTCGGCAAGGAGCGGACCATCATCGGCGTCATCGGTGAAGAGGACAAGGCGCGCCTGCAGCCGTTCGAGGCTTACCCGGGCGTCGAGAGCGTGGTCCAGATCCAGAAGCCCTACAAATTTGTTTCGCGTGAATTCAAAAAAGAAAACAGCGTCATCAAGATCGCCAAGGGCGTCGAGGTCGGCGGCGACAAGATCGTCGTCATGGCCGGTCCCTGCACCGTCGAGAACCGCGAAAGACTTTTCAACATCGCCAAGGGCGTGAAAAAAAGCGGCGCCACCGTGCTGCGCGGCGGCGCGTTCAAGCCCCGCACGTCGCCGTACGCGTTCCAGGGCCTGCGAGACAAGGGCATGAAAATGCTGTACGAGGCCAAGCAGGAGGCCGGACTGCCCATCGTGACGGAGCTCATGGACCCGCGCGACCTTCCGCTGTTCCTGAAATACGCCGACATCATCCAGATCGGCGCGCGCAACATGCAAAACTTTGAGCTGCTTAAAGAAGTCGGCAAGACGAAAAAGCCGATCCTGCTCAAGCGCGGCATGGCCAACACGATCAAAGACTTCCTGCTCTCGGCCGAATACATCCAGTCGGAAGGCAACAACAACATCATGCTCTGCGAGCGCGGCATCCGCACGTTCGAGGACGCGACGCGTTTCACGCTCGATATCAGCGCCGTGCCGGTCATCAAGAAGCTCTCGCACCTGCCGGTCGTTATCGACCCTTCGCACTGCTCGGGCATCTGGGACTACGTCGCGCCGCTTTCGAAGTCCGCGATCGCGGTCGGCGCCGACGCGCTGCTCATCGAGGTCCACAATGAGCCCGAAAAAGCGCTCTGCGACGGCCCTCAGGCGCTGAAACTCGAAAAATTCGATAAGCTGATGAAAGAGCTCCGCCTGATCGCGGACGCCGTCGGGAGAACGATCTAGGCTCGGGTTTTTGGTTCAAAAGCAGGGGATGAAATGAAAAAGCCGCTCTTCAACCAAATCTGCATCGTCGGCGTCGGCCTTATCGGTGGCTCTGTCGGGCTCTCCGTGAAAAAGAATAAAATCGCCCGCCTCGTCGTCGGCGTTGCGCGCCGCAAGGGCACGCTCGAAAAGGCGATGCGCAAAAGGGCCATTGACGTCGGCGTGCTGCATCTGGCCGACGGCGTGCGCGGCGCGGACCTCGTCGTGCTCTGTGCCCCGGTCTCCGTTATCAACGTCCAGCTCAAGCTCATCGCTCCGCACTTGAAAAAAGGCGCCATCGTCATCGACGCCGGCAGCTCGAAGGAGCTCATTCAGAAAACCGCCGCGAAACATCTGCGGAAAAATACTTTTGTCGGCTGCCACCCGATGGCCGGCTCCGAACACGGCGGCGTCGAGAACGCCTCGGCGGGCCTCTTCGAAAACTCTGTCTGCTTCCTGACGAAACCTCATCCGAAAGTCGCGGGCTTTTGGAGAGCGCTCGGCGCGTCCCCGGTCGTCCTCGGCGCCGCCAAGCATGACGTCTGGGCCGCCCGCGCGAGTCACTTGCCGCATTTGCTCGCGTTCGCGCTGTTCCAGGATTTCCGCCACGTGTCTCCCGGACTGCCGGTGAACCCGAGCCTGCAGGGCATGGCGCGCATCGCAAAGTCCAATCCCGACCTTTGGTCCGACATCCTTATCTCCAACCGCAAGAACGCCTCGGCCGCCATCCATCACATCTTTCGACAGCTCGCGTTCTTCGACAGCGCGCTTCGTTCGTCGAGCCGTCCGAAACTCGCAAGCCTCATCCGGCACGCCAACAAAAATGCGCCTTAAAAGAAATCTTATCATCGCCATCGACGGCCCGGCCGGCAGCGGAAAATCTTCCACGGCGAAGGCGCTGGCTGCGCGTCTGCATCTTCCGTTCGTCGATTCGGGCGCGATGTACCGCGCGGTGACGTTGAAAGCGATGCAGGAAAAAATTTATTTCGAGGATCACAAGAAACTCATCGCCGTCGCCAAGCGTTGCCACATCCGACTCGCGCCGCTTAAAAAGGGCGTGCAGAAAGTGTTTCTGGACGGCAAGGACGTCACGAAAGCGATACGGACCCCCGAGCTCACGGAAAACGTGTTCCATGTGGCCCAGGAGCCTGCCATCCGCCACGAGTTGGTTAGAAAGCAGCGCGCGATGGCCCGCGCCCACGGCGCCGTTATGGATGGCCGCGACATCGGTACGGTCGTTTTCCCCAAGGCCCACTACAAGTTCTTCTTCGTGGCCAACGCCGCCGTCCGCGCCCGGCGCCGGGTAAGGGACCTGGCTAAGGCAGGCAAAAAAACATCTGTCCGGAAGGTATTAGTCGACCAAAAAAACAGAGATAAGACGGACCGTACGAGGAAAGAGGGCCCTTTAAAGCAGGCCAAGGACGCCATCCGCATAGACACCTCTTCATTGACAATCGATGAGACGGTTGATAAAATCTTAAGCCTGATTTCAGAATGAATGGGTATAAAGGTTCCGAGCTCTTTTACCGCCTGATTCAGGGCGTTCTTTTGATGTTCTATAAGGTTGCGTTCCGCTTCCGGCGCACCGGGACCCAGCTGGTCCCCAAGGCCTCGGACCCGCGCGGGGTCATTCTCGCGCCCAATCACGCCAGCTTTCTCGATCCGCCAATTCTCGGCATTTCGCTCCATCGCCGGGTCACATTTTTGGCCAAAGAGTACTTATTCAAAAATTTTTTTGTTGGCACGGTTTTACGCGGCATCGGCGCGTATCCGATCAAGAGCGAAAAAGACGATTTCCGCAGCATCCGCGACCTGATACGAATATTGAAGGATGGCAAGTGCGTGGTCGTGTTCCCGGAAGGGACGCGGTCCGAGAACGGGCAGATGAAGGAGCCTGAGGGCGGTATAGGCTTTCTGGCCGTGAAGAGCGGCGCGTACGTCGTGCCGGTGTTCATCTGCGGCTCGTACGAGGCGTTCCCCAAGGGAGCGAAGATGTTCCGGCCCCACAATATCGGCGAGCATTTCGGCGAACCGTTCGTGCCGGCCGAAGAAAAAAGTTTATTGCAAGACCAGGACCCGTACGCCGCCGTCGCACGCGATATCATGGCGCGTATCCGCAACATCAAGGACGCGGTCGAAGCGGGGAAGTGAAACAAGTTTATTCCAGGCAAAAAGCGATAGTTGGCTTAACCAGCGTCTCTGTCATCATCGCTTCTGGAATGTCCGAGCCCTTCAGGGGCCGGAAATAGGAGGAAGTATGGCATTTGGAATCACGAGGCTTTTCTCGACCGCAGAGGCCGAAGAGAACCAGCAAGTAAGCGTAGTGGATTACGAGACGACGTTCCATCGTTTAGGCGAAGGCAGCGTCATCAAGGGCAGGATCATGAACATCACGCCCAAAGAAGTCGTCGTCGACATCGGTTTCAAGTCGGAAGGCATCATTCCGGCGTAT
>CAZCVC010000139.1:0-4347 GCA_964502045.1 uncultured Planctomycetia bacterium
TCGGCACGATGCCGGACACTTCACCGGCCAGCGGAATGCCGGTCTTCTGACCAAACCCGAACGCCTTCATCGTCTTGTACAGCTTGTCGCCGCCGAGCTTCATCGCGCCCTTCACGGTGCCGATGTTGCTTGAGCGCTCGATGACTTCGCGAAACGGGATCGTACCCGAGCCGTGGTGGTCGTGCAGCACCTTGCCGGCGACGGCCCACGAGCCGTTCTCGCAGTTGAACATGTCGTTCAGGTTGAACGTCTTGTTATCGATGATCGACGCCAGCGTGATCGCCTTGAACACGGACCCCGGCTCGAAAATGTCGGTGATGCCGCGGTTGCGGCGTATCTCGGCGGAGGACTTCTTCGAATTGTTCAGATCGTACAGCGGGTACACCGCCATCGCCAGCACGTTGCCTGTCTTCGGGTCCATCACGAGCGCGGCGCCGCCCTTTGCGTTGTATTTCTTGCAGACCTCGGAGAGCACACGCTCGGAGATCGACTGGACGACCTCGTCGATGGTCAGATGCACGTTGTAGCCGTCGACCGGCGGGGTGACTTCCAGCTCTTTGGAAACGAGCTCGCGCTGCTTGGCGTCCTTCTGCGCCAGCCTCCATCCGGGAACGCCGCGAAGCAGGCTGTCGTATTGCAGTTCGATGCCTTCGAGACCGTTGTTATCGATGCCGGTGAAACCAACGAGATGACAGGCCGTCTCGCCTTTCGGATAGACGCGCTGCGATTCTTTGACGAAGCCGAGCTCTTCGATCTTAAGCTTCTTGATCGCCTCGACCTTCGACGGAGAAATTTTTCGCGCTATCCAGACGAACAGCTTGTCGCGGTTCAGGCGCCGGAGGATCTCAGCGCGGTCGATGCCGAGGATCTTCGAAAGCTGGGCCGCGACGGTCTCCTTGTTCTTGATCTCGCGCGAAACAGCGTAAAGAGAATCGAGCCGGACGTCTAGCGCCAGGTCCTTGCCCTTCGCGTCGAGAATGCGCCCTCGGACGGGCTGCATTTCGACGATAACGCGCTGCTGGCTTTGGGCTATACGGAGGTAATCGGAGGCTTTGAATATTTGGATAAAACCGAGGCGCGCCAGGAGGCCTATCAGCGCGAGAATAAAGAATAAAAAAATTAAAAATAAGCGGTTTTTAGAAAGCACCGGGCTCTTGTCTGGAAAACTGAAACAAAAAAAATCAGATTAGATTAACTGGACGATTCTTTGGCTTGAGCTTCGGCCGTTCCCATAAAGATCCGGGAAAGTAGAGAGGAATGGCTGATCAGCGACTGCGCGAACATTTCCCGCTTCACCGGCGCCTGTCCCGTCATCACGATGGTCTGCCAGGTCTTCGGGGACTCGAGAGTCACCTTGTGGGCCATCAGCCGCTTCTCCAGATTTGCCGGAGACTTCAACCTGGCAATATTGTACTTAAGCGCGCGGGCGCGGTCAAGAAGCTGCGTCTTCATTTCTTCCTGCTTGCGTATCGTGTAGCCGATCTTGAAAGTCTGGACCTCGGCGAACACGTACACGAGGCACGCGGCCGTGATCAGCGCGACCGCCGCGACAAAGCGCTTCATGACCGGCCTTCCCGGCGGCACTCAAACGCGCGGAGTTTGGCGCTGCGCGAACGCGGGTTCGCCTGCATTTCGCTCTCGCCTGCCGTCACCGGTTTTTTGGTCATCACGATCCCCATCCCGTCTTTTTCAAGTCGTCTGAAACACTGCTTCACAATTCTGTCTTCGAGCGAGTGGAAGGAGATCACTACCAGCCTTCCGCCCTCCTTCAAAAGTCCCGGCGCGTCCTTCAAAAACCATTCGAGCGCCTCGAGCTCCCCGTTCACGGCGATGCGCAGCGCCTGGAACGTCCGCGTGGCCGGGTGAATCCTACCGTGCCTCGCCGCCTTCGGCATCGCGTGAAACACGATGTTTTCGAGCTCCTTCGTCGTGCTTACCGGTTTCACCCGCCTCGCCTCGGTGAGCCTTTCGACGATGCGCCGGGCCATCCGTTCTTCGCCCAGCGTCCACAAAATTTCGCGCAATCTGTCGGGCGGCCACTGGTTCACGATCTCCGCCGCCGTCAACTTCGCGCCCGGGTCCATGCGCATGTCCAGCGGGCCGTCCTGCTGAAAACAGAATCCCCTTGCCGCGTCGTCCAACTGCGGCGACGAAACGCCCAGGTCCAGCAGCATCCCGTCCACTTCCGTCTCGCCGGCCTCTTCGAGCGCCTTCGCGACGTTCCTGAAATCTTCCCGCACCAGCACTGCCCTCGCGCCGTACGCCTCGAGCGCCTTCGCGGCCGCTTCGATCGCCGCGGGGTCCTTGTCGAGCCCTATCAACTTCCCGTCCGGCGCCGTCCTCTCGAGGATCTCCCGCGCGTGCCCGGCGCGCCCCAGCGTGCCGTCGACCACCGTCTTGCCGGGGCCGAGCCCCAGCCGGTCGAGCGATTCGTTCAAAAGAACACTGACATGCCCTGCCACGACTATCGCCGCTTATCGCGGCGTCAATGGTTCCGGGAGGCCTTCGAAACGAACCTCGGCTCCTGGATCTTCCGGATCGTAAGGATCCGGTCAAAAAACTTGAAATGCCCGCCGCTCAGAGAGAGCATGTGGCGGCGCTTCGTATTCTCTATCGAATCTTCGTCGCGGATTTCCTGAAAATACAGATGAGCTCCTGCTTCCTTCTTCTGTTTCTTCATGGATCCTCCCCCGTTTCCGTTTAGCTTTCCGGACCGTCCTGTGCTCCGAAAACTTTCTCGGAGATCTACTCGAACGAATCCTTCGTGCTTCGGTAGAACGCTTCCCAATTGTCTTTCGCCCAGATCTCCATTCGGCTCGAGACGCCGACGATGATGACGTCCCGCTTGATCTTGGCGAATTCTTTTAGGTAGTCGGGGACTAGAATCCTCCCTTGTTTATCGCAGGTAACCTCGCAGGCACCCGAGAAATAAAGCCGGTTAAACTGCCGGGCTTCGGCGCTGGTGAACGGGAGGGCTCGGAACTTACTCTCCTGTTTCTTCCACTCATCTTCCGCGAATACAAAGAGACACGTATCAAGCCCCCGAGTAACAAAAAATCGTTCGACATAGTTTTCTTTGAATACCTCTCTGAATTTAGAGGGAATGATGAGTCGGCCCTTTTCGTCGATGCTGTGCTCGTGTTCGCCGTAGAACATTCTGAACTTTCCCCACTTTCCCCCATATTATGGGATTTCATGGGTATATCGTACCCCGGCGTCTCCAGAGTGTCAACATCTAAATAAAAAAATTTATAAAGGTTCATTTCTTTATTTCTCTTTCCTTCAACGCACGCGCCATCGCGTTGATGTTGTCGGCCAGGTCTTTCAGTTCGTCGTGTTTTCTCAGCGTCAACTTGATCTCAAAATTGCCTGCGCCGATATGTTTCAACGCCTGATAAATTTTCGGTAACGGGCCGGCCACGCGGTGCGAGAACACGATCGATCCCCACACCACGAACGGCATCACGGCCACGAAACTGATGAATGCCCATAGGTAAACGGACTGAAAGATCTGCGCGATGCGCGCCTGCGGGTAGACGGCCATCAGCTTTTCCCCCATGAGCAGGAACGTCGTGAGGAAGATCGCGCCGCCCGTGAGCACCGACGTGACGAACGTGAAAAAAATAACGACCGACGCGAACCGCATCTGCAGCGTGCGGTCGACGAAATATTTTTTACGGCGGAAGACGGCCATGGGCTATCTCCTCGTGAGCATGACGGAACGGCGCACCGAGAGCACGACGTCTTTTTCCTTGCGGCCGGCGAGTATGTCGGCAATCTTGTTGAGCGGCAAGTAGCGCGTTGACTGCCCTTCGATTTTCGCCAGCAGGTCGCCATCCTTGATGCCGGCCGCTTCAGCGACGCCGCCCTCGATGACGTTCTCGACGACAACGCCGTTTGGCGTGAGTTTTACCTTAAGACCGTGGTTCGGAGTTGTCGGTGTGAATTTTGCGAGCAGGCAGTCCCTTTCGTATTCGAGCATGAAACTCGAGTAGAGCGGCGTCACCATTTTTTTGGCGACGACTTCAGCGCTGAGATATCGCAACGACTCACCGTCGATCGAGACGAGGCGGTCGCCGCGCTGCATGCCGCCGGTGGACGCGTCTTTTTTCGAATGGACTTCCTCGGCGACGAGCCAGTCGCCTTCCTTGCGCAGCACGAGGCCCAGGTTCTGCGTCAGCGTTTTGGCGTCCTTCAGGATCGCTTTTTTCTGCAGCGTGTCGGGCGTGACGCCCTGGCCCCACGAATCGTACAGCGTCTGCTGTTTTTCCATTTCGCTTTTTGGACCTTCGGTCGTCGCGGCCCAGAAACGGCTCTTCATCGCCGACGCGGCCTTCCTCGCCTCTT
>CAZCVC010000140.1:0-4312 GCA_964502045.1 uncultured Planctomycetia bacterium
GCGGTCAGGTCCGCATCGAATACTTTCGCGCCGAGCTTTTTGAAGATCGCAGTCACCGCGCTCTTGCCCGAACTGAAACTGCCTGTCACTCCGACGACGATCATTCTGTCATGGCCTCACGGTAAAGCGTTTCATATTTTTTCGCACTTTCGTCCCATGAGAAATCGGCCTTCATGCCGGTCGCGACGAGCGTCCGCATCGTTTTCGGGTCCGCGTAGGCCTCAAGCGCGCGCCCGACGGCCGCCGCGAACGCCGGGGCGGCGGCCTCTTTGAACGTGAAGCCGTTGCCGTTCTTCTGCGCGGCGTCGGTCACGGTGTCTTTCAGCCCGCCGGTCGCGCGCACGACCGGGACCGCGCCGTAACGCATCGCGATCATTTGGCCGAGGCCGCACGGTTCGAACAACGACGGCATCAGGAAAAAATCTGAGCCGGCATAGATCGCATGCGCCTTCACCGCGTCGAACCCGAGGAACATGCGCGAATTCTTCGGAAAATCTTTTTCGATCCTCGTGAACATCCGGCGGTGGTGCGGGTCGCCGTCGCCGAGCACCACGAGCTGCAGCTTCTTCGAAAGCATGTCCGGCGCCGCCTCGGCCAGCAGATCCAGGCCTTTTTGCGGCGTCAGCCGCGAGACCACGGCGAACAGCGGCGTCTTCGGGTCTTCCTCGAAGCGGCAGAGCCTCTGCAGCGCGGCCTTGCACAGACTTTTGCCGGCCAGATCGTCGGCCGAATAGTTGGCTTCAAGCCTCGCGTCCTTGGCCGGGTCCCAGGCGGCCGCGTCGATGCCGTTCAGGATGCCCGAAAGCCGCTTCTTGCGCTTCTGCAGCACGCCTTCGAGACCGCAGCCGAATTCCTTCGTCTTGATCTCCTCGGCGTAGCCGGGACTGACCGCGTTCAGGCGGTCGGCCTTCAGCAGCCCGCCTTTCAGCAGGTTCACCTTGCCGTAAAATTCGAAACTATCCATCGAAAAAAGATTCTTCGGCAGCCCGAGCTTCGGGTACTCCTCCGCGCCGAACAGGCCCTGGTACGCGAGGTTGTGTATCGTCAACAGCGTCTTCGTCTTCGCGAAAAAATCGCCGGGCCACGCTTTCAGGAGCGCCGGGATCATCGCCGTGTGCCAGTCGTGCGCATGCACGACGTCGGGCTGAAACTTTTCCTTCTCCGCGACGGCCAGGCACTCGCGCGAAAAGAACGCGAAACGCTCGAGGTTGTCCGGATAATCGGCGTCGGCGTTGCCGTAAAGGCCTGAGCGGTTGAAGTACCCCTCATGCTCGATAAAACGCGCGCGCACATTGTCGCTCAGTTTTTTTTCCGTGAAACCGATGCCGCGGTACTTCGGCATCAACACGAGCAGCTCGATGCCGAGCCTTCCCAGCGCCTGCGGCAGCGATCCTGCGACGTCGGCGAGCCCCCCGGTCTTCGCGAACGGCGCGACCTCGCTCGAACAGAACAGAACTTTAATCGCTTTCCTCCATATCCAGCCAGTTGGGGCCGAATTTCACCGAAACGTCCATCGGCACTTCAAATTTGACGGCGCCCTGCATTTCTTTTTTCGCCAGGGCCATCAGGCCCTTCAATTCTTTTTTCGGGGCCTCGAACACGAGCTCGTCGTGCACCTGCAGGATCATGCGCGACTCGAACTCTTCCTTGGCCAGCCTTGCCGCGATACGGTTCATTGCGATCTTGATGACGTCGCTGGCCGTGCCCTGCAGCGGCATGTTGATGGCCGCACGCTCCGCGAAGCTCTTGACCCGCGGATCGCGGGACAGGATGTCCGGAACGTAGCGGCGCCTTTTGAAAACAGTCGAAACAAATCCTTCCTTACGCGCCTTCTCGAGCGTGCCGTCGAGATAGGCCTTCACGCTCGGATAGCGGTCGAAATAGGCCTTGATGAAGTCCTTCGCCGCGTCGTTGGTGACGCCGAGGTTTTTCGCGAGGCTGAACGCGCCCATCCCGTAAAGGATGCCGAAGTTCACGGTCTTCGCGGAATTCCTCATCGAATCGGTCACGCTCTTCATCGGCATGTTGAAAATGAGCCCCGCCGTGTAGCGGTGGATGTCGGCGCCTTCCTTGAACGCCTTGATCAGATTGGCGTCGCCCGACATGTGCGCCAGCACCCTCAGTTCTATCTGGGAATAATCGGCCGACACCAGCAGCCTGTCCTTGCCCTCGGCGACGAACGCGCGCCGTATCTTTCGGCCTTCCTCGGTCCTTACCGGGATATTTTGAAGATTGGGGTCGCTGGATGAGAGCCGGCCCGTCGCCGCCACCGTCTGGTTAAAGGACGTGTGGACCCGATGGGTTTTCGGATTGGCGATCTGCGGCAGAGCGTCGACATAAGTCGACTTAAGTTTTGAAAGCTCCCGGAACTTCAAGATTTCACGGGGAAGAGGATGAGATTCGGAGAGCTCCTGCAAAACCTCGACGTCGGTGGACGCTCCGGTCTTTGTCTTTTTTACCACAGGCAGGCCGAGCTTATCAAATAAAATCTCAGCGAGCTGTTTCGGCGAATTGATGTTGAACTCCTGCCCCGCCTGTTTGTGGATGTCCTTCGTGAGCGCCGCCAGCGACTTTTCCATCTCCTTCGAGAGCTCGGCAAGCAGCTTGTGGTCGATCGCGATGCCGGCGTACTCCATGTCGGCAAGCACCGTGACCAGCGGCATCTCGATCTCCTGGAAAAGGTCCCAGAGGTCGCGCTCTTTCAGCTTCGGTTCGAGGAGTCCGGCGATGCGCAGCGTCACGTCGCTGTCCTGGCAGCCGTAGCGGTAGAGCTTTTCGATGTCGACCTCGGCCATCGAGATCTGCTTGCTTCCCTTGCCGATGAGCTCGGTGATAGAGGTGATGCGTACGCCGAGATGCTCCATCGCGATGTCGTCGAGGTTATGATTGGGCTTGGCCGGGTTGAGGCAGTACGACGCTACCATCGTGTCGAAATAGATGCCCTTCAGCTCGACACCGAAATTTTTCAGCACCAGCGCCTCGTATTTGATGTTCTGCCCGACTTTCTCGACCTTGGGGTCTTCGAGGATGCTTTTCAGCGACGCCAGACAATCTTTGGCGCTGATCTCGCGGCGCGCCGCGGCCGAGGCCGTCGAGCCGGCCATCGTGAAGAGGTCGCCCTTTAGATGCGAGAACGCGACGTAGAAGGCTTCCTTGTCCTTGAACGAAAACGACATGCCGACGGGCTCGGCCGTCATCGCGTCGACGCCGGTCGTTTCGAAATCGAGCGAAAAACGCTTTTGTTTGGAGAGCCTCGCCTTCAGCGCCTCGAAATCCTTTTTCGTCTCGATGAGCGTGTAACGCAGCGAAGAATCGTCGTCGTGTTTTTTTTCCTCGTGGCCCAAAGCCTTCATCATCGAGCGGAATTCGAGCCGTTCGTAAAGGGCGCCTAGTTTTTTCTTGTCGGGATCGCAGCACTTGAGCTTTTCCAGATCGAGTTCGACCGGCACGTCGTCGACGATCGTGGCGAGTTCGCGCGAGAGGTACGCCTGCTCCTTGCCCGTCTCGAGCTTTTGCCGCACGCCGTCCGGCTTTACCTTCGGCAGCGCCTTGTAGATGGCGTCGAGCGAGCCGAATTCGATCATCAGCTTCTTGGCCGTGACTTCGCCGATGCCCATCACACCCGGGATGTTGTCGGAAGCGTCGCCCATCAGGGCCATGAAGTCCGGCACGCGATCGGGGCCGACGCCGAAGCGCTCCTTAACTTTCGCTTCGTCGTAGATGAGATTTTCTTTCTGGGGATTGAGCACTTTGGTCTTTTTGTTGACGAGCTGCAGCATGTCCTTATCGCCGGTGACGAGAAACGTCTGATGGCCGCCCTTCTCGAGCTTCTTGGCCACGGTCGCCATCAGATCGTCGGCCTCGAAGCCTTCCTTTTCGAAAATGCATATCTTCATCGCGCGGATCACTTCCTTGATCAGCGGCATCTGGGAGACCAGGTCGTCGGGCATCGGCGCGCGCTGGATCTTGTACTTGTCGTACTTTTCGTGGCGGAACGTCGGTCCCTTCATGTCGAACGTGACCGCGACGCCGTCAGGCTCGACATCCTTCAGGACCTTTTCGAGCATCGTGATGAAGCCGTAGACGGCGTTGGTCGGCTCGCCTTTGGCGGTGCGCAAGTCACGGACGGCATAGAACGCACGGTAACAAAAAGAATTTCCGTCGAGCAGGATGAATTTCATTGCGGGAATAACGGGTTCCTTTATTGGGAGCTCATGATGAAATACACGAGCACCGCGATGAGCAGCGTGCAGAGGATGTAGAAATCGTTGAAATACCAGAAATCTGCGAATTTCTCGCGGGCCGTCGCCTT
>CAZCVC010000141.1:0-3560 GCA_964502045.1 uncultured Planctomycetia bacterium
AATGTTCGGAGGCGTTCCTCCCGGTGCCACCCTGCATACCGGACATACCGGACGACGTCCCATGAGCCCCTTCCGGACGTTGTCCCAAAAGCCCCAAAAGGGAAAGGTTGAATTGTTTAGGACGCGACGGGTGGCGCGGTGTCGGGACTATCTGCCCGGACCGCAAAGGAAGCGGGAGGACAGATAGTTTCGATACCGTGACAGGACCCGTCGCGTCACCTAGGTAATATTAAATTTCCTCGCCGAAGGTCTCGAACTCGGAGCTTTTAGCGAGTCGTGAGCGCAGGTAAGGAAGATCCGCAAGACGCGCAAGCCCGGCGTCCTTCTCGGCCATCCGGATGAACATATCCAAATACACTTTCTGCGAGCCGTGAAGGCCGTCGTGGAAGTCCCCGTCGGTATACCCCAAGTTCCTCACGTTCGAAAAATCGAAGAATTGAAACCCGCTTTTTTCGAAAAGAGCCCCGATACGTCCCCCGAGCCCTGAAAGATATCCGTAAGCGCCGCCCTTCGCGAGCATTTTTTCGTAGATGGAGGGCGCGTAGGGCGGCAGGAACCCGACGACATGGATGCCGCGCTGTTTGCAAAGCCGGAGAAGCTCGTCGAGTGTTTTGAGGGTCTCCTCCGACGCGACGGCGCTCCGTTCGAAATAGGGGGCGGACTTATCCATCATTTTGAGTGCGACGGCGATGTTGTTCACGCCGCCTTGCTTTTGCCTCTCTTCTTCCATCAGCGTCATCTTATAAACTCCCAGGCTGCCGTCGTTACGGTAGCCTTGCTTCGTCATGCGCGCGCCGGCCCCGATAAGGTCGGCGTCGGGCAAGCCCCCAAAAAGTTGGGAGAGGGATGTCCTTTTGGAACGCAGGTCCCGATAGACGTTTTTCCACTGATTGAAAAAAGTCCTGAGCGGCTGCCATTTCGGAGTGCCCGGTTTGTACAAGATGTTGCCGAAACTGCTTCCAGCCGGATTGAAGGACCATTGATCGAGGCCCAGGATGAGCACTTTCGGCTGCCCGTTTTCGGGGATGCGTTCGATGAACTCCTTCATCTGGGAGATTTTTTGGGCACCCTGTCCCGCGTTGTAGAAGGACGCGTCCTTAAAAAAAAACGTGCGAAGTTTCAGCACACGCGAGCTGCCGAGCACGACGACCTCGGGTTTGCGCAGGATGACCGAACGAAGTTTGAAATAGTTGGTCTCGTTGGGAGCGTAGTAGAAATTGAAATACGTGCGATGCGGCTGAGTCTGCCGTTCGATGACGCGGTCGAGCGGTGTGAATTCGCCCGTGTAGAGCAGAATGAAAAAGGGAATGGCGTAGATGAGCGAGAACGGCGCCGCCAGCAGCGCCGCTTTCCGTGCGAATTTTCCGAATCCGGTATTTTTGCTCATCAGAATTGGAAGTAAATGAACGTGCGCGGCGCGCCCGCCTGGCCCATGAACACAAATAGCGCAATGGTCGCGTAATAAAACGCCCAGCGCAGATAGGCCGGCCGGGCCGAGAGCCAAACGCGTGCGCTGCCTTGGCGCCGTTGGATCGCGTGCACGGTCTCCATGAAAAGAACGCAGAGCGTGGGGATAATGAGCGAATGCAAAACAGGCTGCATCTGCGGGCTCCATTGCCATACCGGCCACAGGTTGCCGAGGACCGCGAGCGCTTCGGTCACCGAGGGCGCGCGGAAAAAGACCCAGGCGAAGACGACCAGGTGAAGGATGAAGAGCGTCTTCAGGGTATCGGCAAGAGCCGAATGCTCGGACCACTTTGAAAACCTTTCGCGCAAACCTCGCGTCCAAACGGAGCAAAGCGCGTAAAATCCGTGCAGCGCTCCCCAGATCACGAATGTCCATCCGGCCCCGTGCCAAAGTCCGCTCAAGAGGAAGGTCACGAAAAGATTGAATTGCATGCGCAGCGCCCCCCCGCGGTTGCCGCCGAGAGGGATATAGAGGTAGTCGCGCAGCCAGGTCGAAAGGGAGATGTGCCAGCGGCTCCAAAACTCGCGGATGGAGCGGCTCTCGTAAGGCCTCTTGAAATTTTCCATGAGCCGAAAGCCCATGACCTGCGCGGCGCCGCGCGCGATGTCGGTATAGCCTGAAAAGTCGCAGAATATCTGCATTGCGAACGCGTAAAGACCCAAAAGGACCGCCGCACCCCGGAAATCCTGCGGCGCTCCGTAGACGAGCGTCACGAACGCCGCGAGCCGGTCCGCGATGAACAGTTTCTTAAAAAATCCCCACGCCATGAGCTTGAGCCCCGAGGTCACGCGATCGTAGTCGAACACGTGCCGTTCGCGGAGCTGGGGCAGCAGGTTGTACGGCCGCTCGATGGGTCCTGCGACGAGCTGCGGATAGAACATCACGTACAGCGCATAGATGCCAAAATGCCTCTCAGCCGGAAATTTACCCCGATAGACCTCGATGATGTAGGCCATGCTTTGGAACGTATGGAAGGAAAGCCCGAGCGGCAGCGCCCACGAGAGCGTGTGAAGGCCGTAATTCCAGCCAAGCACCGTCGCTAGCCGCGCGAGATTGGCATCTGCGAACGTGAAATACTTGAACATGAAAAGAAATCCCAGGTTCGAGCAGAGACTAATCACGAGCAAAGCCCTTTTCGCGCCGCCCTGAAGTTTTTCCAGGCTCAGACCGGCCATATAATCGACCGCGATGACGGCGCCGAGGACAAGAATGTAGACCGGGATGAAAGCCATGTAAAAGTAGAGGCTCGCCCCCAACAGCAGGCCCCATCGGAGGCGATGTGGTAACAGGAAATACAGCGAAGTTACGACAGGGAAAAAAACGAGAAAATGGAAGGAATTGAAAAGCATGAGGCGATTATATCACAGATAGTTAACCGAAAAAAAATCACGAAATAAACCGCACGAAAATTCGGCGTCTCGTCGTCAGGTAGGGTGAAACACACCTACACCTAAAGGAGGGCCGTATGATGGAAGTCGAAGTGGTGGATATCCGCAGGGCCGTCGGCGAAGGCAAGTTGAAGGCGTTCGCCAACGTGAAGTTTGGGGGCAGTCTGATCATTCGCGGTTTTTCGGTCATGCACGGCGTGAACGGCATCTTCGTGAAGGTGCCGAGCCGCCTGGCCAAGGACGGCCGGTGGATGGACACGATCACCGTCGATGATTTCCTGAAGCAGGAGGTCGAGAGCAAAGTGCTCGAGGCCTACGAAAGGGAAACCGACGGCGTCGAAGCCTGACGTGACGGAAACCGCGTCGAAAGCGCTGGGCATTGCCGGTGAAAAAATAGCCTCGGCATTTTTAAGACTCCGGGGCTATCGCATCCTTCTCGAAAACTACACCACGCCGCTTGGCGAGATCGACCTGATCGCGTGCCACGGCGATGTGCTGGCGTTCGTGGAAGTGAAGACGCGGCGCTCGCTCGACAAGGGCGAGCCCGCCGAATCGGTGACGTTCCATAAGCGAAGGCAGATCGTCAAAGTCGCCCAGTATTATCTGAAGCGGTTCGGCGTCTGCGATTTTCCCTGCCGCTTCGACGTGGTTTCGGTGCTGCTCGGGCCGGCCGGTCTTCCGAAGATCGATCTCGTTCAAGACGC
>CAZCVC010000141.1:3570-4306 GCA_964502045.1 uncultured Planctomycetia bacterium
CGGCGAGGCCGGCTGATGCTCTCGAAAGTACTGTCGAGCGCCGTCGTCGGCATCGAGGCGTACCGCGTCGAGGTCGAGGTGGACATCGCCAACGGGCTTCCGGCGTTCAGCATCGTCGGCCTGCCGGACGCGGCCTGCCGGGAGAGCCAGGACCGCGTCCGTGCCGCGGTCAAAAACAGCGGCTTTCATTTCCCCTCGAAAAAGATCACGGTCAATCTTGCGCCGGCCGATCTGAAGAAGGAGGGCTCGGCGTATGACCTGGCCATCGCGATCGGCGTGCTCGTGGCTGACGGCATCATCGCGCAGGCCGCCGTCGAAGGAAAAATGTTCTGCGGCGAGTTGTCGTTGGACGGCCGTGTGAGGGGAGTGCCGGGCGTCCTTTCCCGGGCCGCCGCGGTCCTGCAGGAAAATCCCGAAAGCGGTTTCTTCATTCCTTCCGTGAACGTCAAAGAGGCGCTCTGCGTCAGCGGCATCACTGTGTATGCGGTCGACACGCTGCTGCAGTTGATCCAGGGATTAAAAGGAGAGATCGCTTTCGCGCCGGCTCAGGAAACGCCGCCCGTGCTTGCAGTCGAGCACGCGGGGAAGAGACATCTCAACTTTTCCGACATCAAGGGCCAGTGGCACGCCAGGCGTGCCGCCGAAATTGCATGCGCGGGAAATCACAATTTGCTTTTGGTGGGGCCGCCCGGCGCTGGGAAAACCATGCTCGCAAGCCGGATTCCGACCATTCTCC
>CAZCVC010000142.1:0-4297 GCA_964502045.1 uncultured Planctomycetia bacterium
TCAGATCGTCGATCTTCTCAAAAAGCGCCCTCGAATCGGCGGCAGAGAGAGGCGTGATGTCCTTCTTGTAGGCACGGGAGCTCACCATATTGGTCTTGCCTGAAAGCACCGCGTACATCGTGCCGCCCGCCTGCCCGATCTGTAGCCGGAAACTCGGGTCGTTGACATTGGCTCCCCAGGCGCCGGCCGCGCCGGCCGCTATCGTGGTGCCGACGATGACGTTGGACTTGGAAAAATTAGCTCCGGCCGCGGCGGTTCCTCCGAGATAACCGTCGCCGTTCAGCACGATCTTCGGACACGCGGAAAAACGCGCGACGCTTTCGGGCGCGCCAAATCCGCTTATAAAGCCTGAGGCGGAGCAACCCATGTCGATCGCTGTATTCCCCGTATTTGCGAAATAGAGAAGATAATCATTATCGTTGACGCCGGTGCTCGTGACGGTCGTGCCCGGCGACGCGAACAGTGATCCCGCATAGACGTCGCCGTTGACGAAGAATTCGTTCGGCGGCCGCGAGTTGAGGAGAAAGGAGGGGTCGAGATTGATGCCGAACCAATGGCTTGGCGCGAAGTTTTTCGGATACGTGGCGAACGCGGGAAAAGTGGTCCCCGGCCGCTTGACCTCGAAGACGGAATCGACATGCACTTCGGATCCGGTCGCGTCCGTCAAGCCTCCGCGGGCAGACGCGTTGCCCCACACCGTCATCGTCCCCTGGCCTGAGTTGGCCGGCGTGCCGGCGCTCGTGGCCGGTACACCGACTGTAAGGGTCCGATACGCCGTCAGATCGGTATAATCGCCGTACGGGGATATGTATTCGGTGGTGAGCGTGACGTTGTCGGCCCAACCCGTGTCCGACGCGAATACGGCTGTCAAGACTGCGATCAGCGACAATGCCCGGATATTCATGTCAAGCGTACGTCCCCTCACCTTCCGGAGGATAAACCGTGCCGCCCGCGTAGTCGACACCGGCGAAATTTTTGAGAAGGCGTGAAATATGGAAGACCTTGCCGCCGGTGTTTCCGAGCGCCGCGTCCGCCGTGAAATCGGCGATGGCGCCGGCGCCTGACCCCGAGGTCACGGTAATCGCATAGCGGCTGGTGGTCATTTCAGTGCTGAGGCCGGTATTGATGAGGGCGAGGTTTGTGGCATCCGTCGCGCTGGCCATGGCCGTGGTGGCGCCGCCGACGGGCCAGCATCTATTATTATTAAGGAAGAAGATCCTCTGGGCCATGAAAATGACGTTCAGGTTGGCGCGGGCTTCATTGGCTTCCGACTGGCGGATCGTGGTGCGGTAGCTTGGAACGGCCAAACCTGCCATGACCCCCAGGATCACAATCGCGACCAGGATCTCTGTCATCGTAAAGGCATCTTTTTTTGAAAGCTTCATAGATCACCCGTCCCATTAAAAAACGTTAAATAAACACGCTTAATAAATCATCCGTTCCCGGTTCTTGCGGATTTTTCGCAAGCTCCAGGAGCGGTTTTTTGCGGGCCTCGCCGGGGTAGCCGTACCTGCGTTTAATCGCGGACAATCAACCTCCGCGAGGCTTTCGTACAAACAATTAATAGAGCTCTATCTTAGATGTAAACTCCGGATCTCACAACCGAGCCTAGCTGATTGATAGTCACCGTTCCGGCGATACTGGTCGGTAAGCGGGTCGCCGTCAGCGTGAACGTGCCGGCAGCCTGCGCGGTGATCCCATAAGAGAAGATGACCGTCTGACCGCCGACAGCCACGTTAGGATTGTAATCGATATCCGTGACAGCGCCCGCACCCACAGTCGCGTTTAAATAGGTGCCGTTCTGCGAGAAGTACCGAAGCATGGATGCTCTCATGCCGTTCAAACTTTGGATAGCTTCAGCCGCACGCGAACGCTCGACCTGCGCCTGGTATACGGGGATCGCCAAACCGGCCAACACGGCCAAAATGACGACTACGATAAGAAGTTCAACCAGGGTAAAGCCCTTTTCGTGATCCAATCTCTTAGTTAAATTCACCTCAGCATCTCCTTCTCCAATACCAAAATTATGACCAAATTTTGCTTAAACGCACGATTTTTTCCTGCCACCGCGGCAGCGAAAGCTGCGCGTGATGACAGGAAAATTTTAATCGCGTGGTGTTATTGGTAAACTCCGGTTCTCGTAACCGAGCCGAGATTATTGATAGTCACCGTTCCGGCGATACTGGTCGGTAAGCGGGTCGCCGTCAGCGTGAACGTGCCGGCAGCCTGCGCGGTGATCCCATAAGAGAAGATGACCGTCTGACCGCCGACAGCCACGTTAGGATTGTAATCGATATCCGTGACAGCGCCCGCACCCACCGTCGCGTTTAAATAGGTGCCGTTCTGCGCGAAGTACCGAAGCATGGATGCTCTCATGCCGTCCAAACTTTGGATAGCTTCAGCCGCACGCGAACGCTCGACCTGCGCCTGGTATATGGGGATCGCCAAACCGGCCAACACGGCCAGAATGATGATTACGATAAGAAGTTCGATCAGGGTAAAACCTTTGTTGCTTTTAAGTGATGTTAAGCTCTTTCTAATATTCTTCATTTTACTTCCTCCATGTTATGTAATCTTATTACATACTAGATATTATCATTAAAATAACTACAATTCAAGTTATTAATTAAAATAACACTATTAGTCATTAATTTAAGCAAAAATTACTATTTAATAGCGGAACTAAGCGACATGATGGGCAGGAACATGGAAACTACGAGAATGCCCACCATGCCCCCCACGAAGATGACCATGACGGGCTCGATTAGCGAGGATATGCGATCCACGAACACGTCCACCCGGGCCTGGTAATGGACGGAAATGCGCTTGATCATCGGGGCCAGCTGGCCGCTCTCCTCCCCGATCATGACCATGTGGGTCACCATCGGCGGGAAGATGGCGCTGTCGTTAACGGCGGCGGAAAGCGTCTTCCCCTGCTGGATGTCATGCTCTACGTTTTTCAGAGCCTCTTCGAACACGCAATTGTCGGCGGCGCGGCCCGAAATGTTGATGCCTTGGAGCAGGTTCACGCCGCTCTGGATCAGCGTCGAAAGGTTGATCGTGATGCGGGCGAGGATGATGTCTTGGATGAAGGATCCGATGACCGGGATCTTGATCACGTACGTGTCCCACAGCTTCTTTCCCTTCGGCGTCCTCAGATAGCGCCGCACGACGCTGACCAGGGCCGCTATCAAGAACGCCATGTACCAGCCATATTTCTGCATAGAATCGCTTATGTTGATGACGACCTGCGTCAACATCGGCAGCTCCGCGTTGAACGAGGCGAACAGTTTTGAAAACGTAGGGATCAGCACGACCATGAACACGACGAAAGCGGTGATGGCGACGCCGATGACGACGCAAGGATACACCATCGCGGAGATGATCTTCTTTTTCAGCCTCAGGCTGGCTTCGATGTGCTCGCCAAGCTGGCTTAAGACCATGCCCAAGTGGCCGCCGGCTTCGCCGGCTTCGATCAGGTAGGTCCACCAGGGGGGGAACACTTTCGGGTATTTGCCCATCGCGGCCATGAACGTGCTGCCGGCCCGCAGATCGGAGATCATATTGCGGATCGTTTCCTGCAGGATCGTGCTGTCGATCTGGCTGGTGATGACTTCCAGCGACCGGAGCAGCGGCACGCCGGCGTCCAGCAGGATGGCCGTCTGGCGGATGAAAAAGAAAAGATCGGATTGCTTGACGCGGCGGTGCAGCCTTTTTTTGCCGGGCTGTCTCAGGCTCGCAGTATTGGCGTCGACCTGCGAGATCTTGGTGATCAGGATGTTGCGGCCCTGCAGGATCCTTATCGCGGCGAACTCGTTCTCCGCTTCCTGCTTTCCCTGGGCGACCATGCCGGTGCTCGCGTCACGGCCGGCATAAAAGAACGTAGGCACTTTAGATCCGTCTTTCGAGCTTAGTCACTGGACAGGACCACGCGCATCATTTCTTCGAGCGAAGTCGCGCCTTCCTTGATCTTCCCGAGGCAGCTTTCTTCCAGGGTCCTCATGCCGTTGCGGCGGGCCGCCTCGCGCAATTCGAGAGTGCCGGCGTTTTTCAAGATAAGTTTTGAGATCTCCTCATTGACGGCCATCATCTCGAATATCGGCATGCGGCCTATGTACCCGGTCTTCGTGCAGACCTCGCAGCCTTTGGCGCGGTAGATCGTCTCCAGCGGACCGGCTCCTTTCAACAGCGCCGGCAATTCACCCTCGATGGGTTTATAGGGTTCTTTGCACTTCGGGCAGAGCTTGCGGATCAGGCGCTGGGCGACGATCATCAAGAGCGAGGAGCTGACGAAAAA
>CAZCVC010000143.1:0-4182 GCA_964502045.1 uncultured Planctomycetia bacterium
GGCCTTACAAACGGAACAATATGAATTCTGCGCGGAAGTCATCGCTCTGGCCAAGGACTACGGAGCGACCGCCTCGGAGGTTCTGAGGTTGTTGGAGGAGCCAAGACGCAGTCCTGGATAGAAATAACCGGCGTTAGCCCGCGAGTTTACCCACGAGCGGGCTAACGTCCGGCCCTATTTTTTCGGCAGCAGCGCTTCGATGTCGCCGCGCAGGCTTCCCGACAGCGGGTCCGTCGTCGAGCCGTAACGTTTCTCTACTTTTCCGTCAGGCCCCACCAGAAATTTATTGAAATTCCAAGCGATGTCCCCTTCCATGCCCGGCTGAGACGTCAGATACGTGTACAGCGGGTCGATGTCATTGCCCTTCACGCTGATCTTCGAGAACATCGGGAACGTCACGCGGTATTTCGTCGAACAGAACTGCTTGATCTCCTCGTTGGTGCCGGGTTCCTGGCCCATGAAGTTGTTGGCGGGAAAGCCGATCACCTCGAAACCCTGCTCGCGGTATTTTTCGTAGAGCGTCTGCAGCGACTGGTACTGCGGCGTGAATCCGCAGCGCGAGGCCGTGTTGACGATCAGCAGAGTCTTGCCTTTGTAATCGGCCAGCGTTTTCTCCTGCCCGTCGATGTCCTTGACCTTGAAATCGTAGATACCGGCTGCCATGGCGTTCTCCTGGTTTAAAAGCGGATTGAAAAAAAGCGCCGTCGCGAGCAGCGGCAGCGCGAATCTCTTGGGCATGGGACCTCTTGGTTAGTAACTGGCGATGGCCGCGTTCGGATGATCGCCCGAGACTTCCATCATGCGCCGCAGCGTGCGCTCGGCCCGTACGCGGACCGGCTCGGGGATCTCAATCTTGTGCTCTAGCGTCTCGAGCGCGTGCGCGACCCAGCCAAGCGTCGTCATCTTCATCGTCTGGCAGACGAACTGCTCGGTCGGCATCACGAAACGCTTCGAAGGGTGGTCTTTCTTCAACTTGAAGATCATGCCGACTTCGGTGCCGATGATGAACGTGTCGGCCTTCGAGTTGGCGATGTACGGCGAAAAGCCGCTCGTCGAGCAAACATGGTCGGCCTCGTCGATGACGTCGGGCGGGCATTCCGGGTGAACGATGAACGGCGCGCCGGGAAATTTTATCTTCGCCTGTTGCACGTCCTGGGCCGTGATACGGATGTGCGTTGTGCAGAAGCCCTGCCAGAGAATGATCTCCTTCTCGGGACAGAAGCGCTGGACATAATGGCCCAGATTTTTATCGGGAACAAAAATGATCTGCTTGTTCTTGACGGATTTGACGATCTGGATCGCGTTGGCAGAGGTGCAGGCGATGTCGCTTTCGGCTTTCACTTCGGCCGAGCTGTTGACGTAGCAGACGACGGCCGCGTCCGGAAATTCCTTTTTCTTTTCGCGCAGGCGTTCGGCCGTCACCATCAGCGCCATCGGGCAGTCGGCCTCGCGCACGGGCAGGATCACGGTCTTTTCGGGGTTCAGGATCTTCGCGCTTTCAGCCATGAAATCGACGCCGCAGAACACGATCAGGTCGTAGCCGGTCCCGACCGTCGCCTTCGAGAGCGCCAGCGAGTCGCCGAGGATGTCCGCGACCTCCTGCACTTCGTAGTTCTGGTAATTGTGCGCGACGATGTAGGCGTTGCGCTCCTTTTTCAGGCGCAGCACTTTTTCGCGCAATTTCTCGCGCACGTCGTTCGTTGTAGCTTTCTCCAGGATGTCGAGTTCCATGTCGGTATTATACCCTATCTTTTCAGACCTGCACGACCTCGCGCACTTCGGGGATCAGCGACTTCAAACGGTTCTCGACACCCATCTTCAGCGTCATGACAGAACTCGGGCACGAACTGCACGAACCCTGCAGATGCAGCGTCACGATTCCGTTCTCGTAACCGTGAAACGTGATGTCGCCGCCGTCCATCGCGACGGCCGGACGTATCTCGTCATCCAGGATCTGCCGGATACGTTTTTCGATCTCGGTGTTGCCGCCCCCATGCGCCTTGTCAGCGGAGCCGGAGCCGGCCGCGAACACGACCTTGCCCGACTCGAAAAGCTTTTTCAGAGTGCTGATGATCGGTTCGACCATCAGGTTCCAGTTGGCGCCCGGTACTTTCGTGACCGTGACGAAATCGCGGCCGACCATGACGCCGAGCACGTTTTCGATGCCGAAAAGCGCTTCGGGCAGCGCGGCGCCTTTCGCCTTGTCCTTGTCCGGGAAATTAAGCGACCCCGATTCGATAAGGACGCGGTTGATGTTGAATTTAAGCGTATTCGGGTTAGGCGTGATCTCCGCCCGGATGTCGAGCGCGTTGTTGGTTTCCATTTATTCCTCCGTCGTCACTTTTTCGAGTCTGTCCACGTTGTCTTTCAAAGCTTCTTCGAGCGCGCGCCAGGCCAGCGTCGCGCATTTGACACGGATCGGATATTGGCGCACGCCCTCAAAAAGCTTGAGCCTCCCGACCCTTTCGCGTTCCTCGCCGGAGACCTTCTCCTGCGTCAACAGATGAAGGAACGCGTCCTTCAATTTCTGCGCCTCTTCGGCGGACTTGCCCTCTACCATTTGCGTCATCATCGAGGCACTGGACTTCGAGATCGCGCACCCCTCACCTTCAAAGCTTATGCTCTGGATGAGACCGCGGTCGTCCTGTTTCAAGTACACCCAGTAATTGTCCCCGCAGAGCGGGTTCACGCCGTGCGCCGACGACGTCGGGTGTTCGAGCTTGCGGAAATTCCTCGGCCGTTTGTTGTGGTCGAGGATGACTTCCTGGTAAAGATCGCTCAGGCGGACATCGCCGCCGGTTTTTCCATTCATTCCGAACACTCTTTTCTTTCTTTCGGCATCGGGATCAAATACGGGTGCCATATCATTTGAATAGTTTTAAAACGTGCTGGATCGCGTCCGCCAACCTGTCCACCTCTTCCCTCGTATTATAAAAAGAAAAGCTCGCGCGTGTGGTCGCCGGGATGCCGAGGCGCTTCATCAGCGGCTGCGCGCAGTGATGGCCGGCGCGGACCGCGACGCCCAACTCTCCGAGCACGGTGCCCACGTCGTGTGGGTGGATGTCCTTCAATGTGAACGATACCAGGCTTTCCTTCTCCTCAGCCGTGCCGATGATCTTAAGACCCGGGATCTCCGAAAGTTTCTTCGTCGCATACTCCAAAAGCTCGCGTTCCTGCCGCTGTATCGCGTCGAAACCGACCGAGCGCAGGTATTCGATGGCGGCCTCGAGGCCCAGGATCTCGGCGATAGCCGGCGTGCCGGCCTCGAACTTCGCCGGAGGTTTCGCATATGTCGTCTTTTCGAAGGTAACCGTTTCGATCATGTCGCCGCCGTACTGGTAAGGGTCCATCGCCAGCAGGTGCTTTTCCTTGCCGTACAGCACGCCGATGCCGGTCGGGCCGTAGATCTTATGCCCCGAAAAACAGTAAAAATCGCAGTCCAGGTCCTGCACGTCCACGGGGCGGTGCGGCGCGGCCTGCGCGCCGTCCACGAGCACGACGGCGCCGGCGTGATGCGCCAGCTTGATCATATCCTTGACCGGGTTCACGGTGCCGAGCGCGTTGGACACGTGCGTGATCGCAACGAGATAGGTACGGGGGCCGAGCAGTTTCTCATACGCCTCGAGATCGAGCTCGCCGGCATCGCTGACGGGGATCACGCGAAGCTTCAATCCCTTTTCTTCGCAGAGCGCCTGCCAGGGAACGAGGTTCGAATGATGCTCGACGGCCGAGATCACGATCTCGTCGTCCTTCTTCAGAAATTTCCGCCCGTAAGACGAGGCGACGAGGTTGATGGCTTCCGTCGCGCCACGCACGAAGATGATCTCCGAATCCTTCGAGGCGTTCAGGAACTGCCGCACGCTCGAGCGCGCATGGTCGACCGCGAGCGTCGCCTGTTCGCTGAGCGCGTATACTCCGCGGTGGATGTTCGCGTTCTCGTGGCTCAAAAAACGTTCCATGCGCTCGATGACCGCGCGCGGTTTCTGAGTCGTCGCGGCGTTGTCGAGATAGACGACGCCGGGCCGCGCGAGCAGCGGGAAATCATTCCGGATCTTCTGAATGTCGAGCGCCGTCATCATCCCACCACCTTCGTTTTCCTGAGATAAGAAGGTAGTGGGATCATTTCACGCTCCCCGCGACCGCATGTACCTGGCGTCCGATCGCGTTCTCAAGGTAGCTCTT
>CAZCVC010000144.1:0-4154 GCA_964502045.1 uncultured Planctomycetia bacterium
TCGAGATTTTTCAAGTTGTCATTCGACGGCGGGTCTTTTTTCGGGTAGCGGTCGGTGAGCCGCGCCACGCCGAGGGGCAGGCTCACGTCCATCTGCATACGCCGGCGGTCGCCGAGCACAAACTCCGCGCTGCCCCCGCCGATATCGATGATAAGCCGTGAGTCCTTCGGCGGCTCGATGCCCGAGACAGCTCCAAGAAAAATGAGCCGCCCTTCCTCCTCGCCCGTGATCACACGCACGCGGATGCCGGTCTTTTTCTTCACGGCCTTGATGAACTGCGCCGCGTTTTTGGCGTCGCGGACCGCGCTCGTGGCGACCGCGATCGACGCATGGACGCCCTCAGACCGCGCGATCTTCGAAAACTTTTCCAGTGTGCGCAGCGCGCGCTTCATCGAGCTTTTCGAAAGCTTTCGCGACCTGAAGCTGCCCGAACCGATGCGTGTCATGTCCTTCTGGTGGTCCAATACTTCGAAAGAAAGGTCAGGACAGATCTGGACGATCTTCATGTGGATAGAATTGGTGCCGATGTCGTAAAAAGCCGCTTTTTTCATTGTCAGGGTCAATTTTACCACACAAGACGCGGGGTTGCGGTATGATAGCCCTATGGAAATCCGAGGCAAAACCGCCCTAGTCACGGGTGCTGCCAAACGCGTCGGGCGCGTCATTGCGCTGGACTTGGCCCGGCAAGGGGCCGATATCGCGCTGCATTACCGCGAATCCCTCGTAGAAGCGCGGAAAACGCAAGCTGAAGTCCAAGCGCTGGGCGTGCAATGCCGGCTTTTGAAGGCCGACCTGTCCCGCACCGCGGAAGTGCTCGCGATGGTCTGCGAGCTCGGTCAAAACGGCGCGGATATCCTCGTCAACAGCGCTTCCCTCTTCTATAAGACCCCCCTCGAGACCGCTTCGGAAGAGGACTGGGACAGGCTCATGGACGCCAACCTGAAAAGCTGCTTCACGCTGTCCCGCGAGCTGGGACTGCACATGAAAAAACGCGGGTCTGGTAAGATCGTCAACATCGCCGACTGGAGCGGCTGGAGACCGTACCGGGACTATGCCCCCTATTGCAGCTCGAAAGGCGGGCTGATCACGCTCACAAAGGCGCTGGCGAGAGACCTGGCTCCCTCGGTGCAAGTGAATGCTGTCGCCCCGGGCCCCGTCCTTCGGCCTGAAGGCATGACGGAAGATGAGGCGCAGAAGACCGCCGAAAAGACGGCGCTGGGACGCTGGGGAACGCCTGAAGACGTCGCGCACGCGGTCCGCTTCCTCGTTGAAAGCGACTACATCGACGGCACGGTATTGGTGGTCGACGGAGGCCGGTCGATAGTATAATGGGGGCCATGTACAAAGTCGTCAAAGAGATCCACTTCTGCTACGGGCACCGCCTGATGGACTACAACGGCAAGTGCGCGCATCCCCACGGCCACAACGGCAAGATCGAGATCGAACTTGAGTCGGGCAAGCTGGACCGGCGCGGCATGGTCTACGACTTCGGCGACATCAAGGAGATCATCCAGAAATGGGTCGACCATGAGCTCGACCACAAGATGATCCTGAAGAAGAACGACCCTCTCTCGAAAGTTTTCGAGGACCTCGGGGAGCCCTGCTTCCTGATGAACGAAAATCCTACCGCGGAATCGCTGGCCAAACTGATCTTCGACTACGCGAAATCCAAGAAGCTTCCCATCTCGCGCGTGACGTTCTGGGAGACCCAGAGCTCCTCCGCGACGTTTTCCCGCTAAAAAACTAAACTCTTCTAAAACAAAAAAAGAGCAGGGGGATTTTCTCCCCTGCTCTTTTTTCTTCCGGCGTAAGTCTTAGTTGCCGGTCTGCTGCTTGTTCCTGTCCAGCGGAGCTTCTTCAACGTTTTGCTGGAACAAGCTGTTGCCCGTAAACGTGGGCCGCAGCGTGGAAGGCTGTCTCTGCACGCTGGTGCGGAACCAGTCCTGAGCCGTCTGCAGCCACGTGGGCGCCGCCACCGTCGTGACAGGCTTCACGGTGAGCGGTTTCACGTCCGCCGGAGGAATCGGCAGCTGGGCCGACGGAGGGAACTGGGTCGACTTGAGCACGACCGGGGTAACGATGGGTTTGACCACCACCGGGGCTTCGACGGGCACCACCGGCTTGAGCACGACCGGAGTAACGATGGGTTTGAGCACCACCGGGGCTTCGACGGGCACCACCGGCTTGACGGCTGTCGGAACGACGGGCGCGGTAGTCGGACGCACGGTGCGCTTCCTCCAGAGCCTGGCTCCCTTTTCGCTGACCATGACGTTCGGCGCCTTGTCGAAGGCCGTCTGCGTGTCGATGGTCGGCACGAAAGGTTTCTCGAGGCCCGGCACGAGGCCGAGACCGCGGCGGAGGTTCGCGCCTTGCTGCAGGTCGTTGATGCCGTTCGTGTAGCGGTCCATCGCGATCATGTTCAGGATCTGTTCGACGCTGGTGCGGAAAAGCGGCAGCGGCGCTCCGGCGACTTCGTGCGCGTTGAAGAGCACGAGGCCTTCGGTCAGGTTCGTTTCGATGTTGCCGGGCAGCGAACCGTGCAGGCTGGCCGAAACACCGTCGATGGAACCGCCGACGTTGAGGACCAGGTCGCCGTTGTTCAGCGTAAACTCGATCGGGTCCTTCGGCGTACCGATAAAGCCGCCCGCCGTCAGGAACGAGGTCAGGTTGCCGAGCAAGTTGGTCGCGTCACCGTTCGTGTCCTCGATGTTGCGGCCGGCAATCAGGTTGAAGACGTTCGCCTGGACGAGGCCGAGGAAAATGTCAACGTTGGCCGTGATGAGCGCCAGAGTGCCGGCGAACACCGAGCCGAAGATCCTGACGTTGACGCCGAGGATCGTGACCGCCCCTTCGCTCGAGACGATAGCACCGGGCTGGATGATCACGTCGCCGGTGGAAGTGACGTTGACGCTGCCGTCGATGGTCGAGACGGTGACGACGGTCATCGGCGCGTTGCCGAGCTGATTGATCGTCACGTTGCCGGGACCGCCGGTGACGCTCACGTTCGTGACCGTGACGGGACCGCTGCCGGGCGTCAGGTCAATGCCCAATACCAGCGGATCGTTCAGGTCGACGTTGATGTCGCCGTCAACGGTCGTGGCCGCCAGGATCGTCGTCCAGATCTCGAGCGCGCCGTTCGGGTCCGTCGTCAGGCCGATGCCGTGTTCGGCATTCAGCTGCACGCCGCCGTTGCGGGCGTCGATGTCGAAAAATTCGACGTTGTTCAGCGTCTCGCCGCCGTCGACGATCTTGCCGTCCGTCGAAGTGACGCTGACCGCGTTCGCCGCAGCATTGGAAGTGGTAAGGCCGCCGAGCGTCACGTTTTCGCCCGCGCTCAGCGCGATCGTGCCCGTGCCGGAGCGGATCTCGGCGCGATCATCGGTCGGAAGGCCTGCGGAAATGTATTCCATCGTCAGCGCGCCGTTCTGATTGCCGTCGAAGTCGGCCGTGACCGACACGTTGCCGTTGTTCGAAGTCACGTCGGCCAGCGCGTCGAAGAGCACGTCGTCGTTGGCTCGCATCAGAATGTTGCCGCCGTGGCTCGTGATCGTGTTATTGGCGAGGATGTCGCTCGAAGCCTGGCGGTCGGCCGTGATCGTGATGCCTTCGCCGCCGGCGACGTCCGCGTCACTTTCGAGAACGCTGTTCAGCGTGATCGTGTCGCCGCGCATCGTGATCGCGAGGTCGGCCTGCATCGAATCGGCGGGAACGCTGTTTCCGACGAGGATAGTGCCGGTGCCGTTGACGTTGATCTTGCCGTTGTCCGCGATGACGTCTTCATCGAATTGGAAGTTGGTGCCGGTCAGGTCGATGCCCTGCGCGACGTTCGTGTCCACGTTGCCGATGAAGCGCGAAAGGCCGGAACCGGCATTCTGCGTCAGCGAGGCCGCGAAGATCGAGCCGTTGGCCGTCACGTTCGCGGCGTTCGTGATGATCACGTCGCCGAGGCGGACCGTGGCGCCGATCGACTGGTTGAAAAGGATGTCGCCCGTTCCCGCCGTCAGCGTCAGATCTTCGACGCCGGCCGTCGTGCCGTTCACGTTGCTCGAGAAAGTGATGTTGCCGCCGCCCACCGCGCCGGTCGAGAGCGCCACAGGGCCCGTCAGCGTGACCGCTCTGAGGAAGCTAATGTTGTCGTCGGTCGTCGTGATGTC
>CAZCVC010000145.1:0-4124 GCA_964502045.1 uncultured Planctomycetia bacterium
AGGCCCGGCCGTGTGGGCGCCGCGCGCGCAATGCGATAAAAAAATGTACGCGATGGCGATGAAGCACGTGCTCGAGAGCCAGGAAAATCTCGATCTGAAAATGGCCGAAGTCAAAGAGCTGATCCTCTCAGGGAACGCCGTCGAAGGCGTCGTCACCAATATCCAGACCGCTTACTACGCGAAGGCCGTGATCCTCACGACCGGCACGTTTCTCAACGGGCTCATCCATATCGGCGACGTGACGTTCGGCGGCGGACGCGCCGGCGACAAGCCGTCCATCGGGCTTTCGGCGTGCCTCGAGAAGCTCGGCCTCGAAGTGAAACGTCTGAAAACCGGCACTCCCCCGCGCTTGAACGCACGCTCAATCGATTTTTCGAAGCTTGAAGCGCAGCACGGCGACGAGCATCCGGCGCCGTTCAGTTTTCAAACGGAAAAAATTACGCAAGACCAGCTGCCCTGCCACATCACGTACACGAACGAGAAGACGCATGCGCTGATCAAAGAAAATATCAACCTCTCTCCCCTATACTCGGGAAAGATCCAAAGCCGCGGTCCGCGGTATTGCCCTTCCATCGAAGATAAAGTTTTTCGTTTCGCCGATAAAGAGCGGCATCAATTATTTTTGGAGCCTGAGGGCCGATTCACCAACGAAATCTATATTAATGGCTTCTCCACAAGTTTTCCCCAGGATATTCAGATACAACTTATTAGAAGTGTGCAAGGACTTGAAAATGCTGAGCTTATGAGATTTGGATACGCGATTGAATATGATTTTTGTTCGCCCACTCAAGTGAAACCGACGTTAGAAACCAAAAAAGTAGAAAATCTTTATTTAGCCGGGCAAATTAATGGAACGTCCGGATATGAAGAGGCAGCTTGTCAGGGTCTGATGGCGGGAATCAATGCGGTTTTGAAAATAAAGGGGAAAGCGCCTTTTATTTTGGGACGGTCGGAAGCTTACATCGGCGTCCTGATCGATGATCTCGTGACACATGGCACGGAGGAGCCGTACCGCATGTTCACATCCCGCGCTGAGCATCGTTTACTTTTGCGGCAAGACAATGCAGATAAAAGACTTATGAACTATGGATATGAGCTAGGACTGATTCCAAAAGCCGTGTTTGAGAAATTCCAGAAAAAACAGGCGCGGGTCGTCGAGTGGATGGACAAGCTGAAAACGAATCGATATCAGCGCGTATCTTTGGAGCAATATCTCCGGCGGCCTGAAGTGAAAATTAAAGAGGTGATGGGGATCTTGAACGAAGAGATAGGGGACCGCGACATCGAAAATCAGGTCGAGATCGAAGTCAAATATTCGGGGTATGTCGAGCGGGAAGAGGGAATGGTGGCCCGTCTGCGCCAATACGATGAAAAGAAGATACCAGAAACCATTGCATTTAAAGGGCTTATAGGCCTTCGCCGCGAAGCTCAGGAAAAACTCGAAAAAGTCCGTCCAGTGTCGCTGGGACAAGCGGCCCGTATTTCCGGCATCACACCCTGCGATATCTCAGTCCTCGCCATCCACATCGAAAAGCTGCGCCGCGCCCAAAACTCTTAGTTTCCACGTGGAAACTGGTAAACCCTGGTGGAGAAGCCAATTTATTTTCAATGAGAATGGTATGCGAGGCGTAGGCCGCCCATAATACCATCGTTTTTCGCACTTACATTTCGAGAAGATTCACGATAGTCCAAGCCACCGTTGCCGCCTAGCGAAGTCCTGCCAGGATGGCAGGGCGTACGTTCTCGTTGGAAATAAATTGGGTTCTCCTGCACCTAAAATCAGAGTTTCCACGTGGAAACTGTGTTGACACTCATCGCGGAATTCAATAAACTGTAGCCATGCCTAAAATTATTTCCATTTGCAACCAAAAAGGGGGAGTGGGGAAGACGAGTACGGCGGTTTCCCTGTCATCCTGCCTCGCTCTCGAGGGGAAAAAGTGCCTTTTGATAGACCTGGATCCTCAAGGCAACGCCACCAGCGGCGTCGGCATCGATAAAAATACCGTCGACAAATCGATCTATCATGCGCTTCTCGAGGACGCCAAGCTCGAGGAGATCATCCTTCCGTGCTGTGTCGAAAACCTGTTTTTGGTCCCTTCCAACGCCAATCTTTCCGGCGCCGAAGTCGAGCTTGTCAGTGAAATGGGGCGCGAGCAGCGGCTGAAAAAAATTCTGAGCGGGCTGGACGCTTCGTTCGACTTCGTCTTTATCGATTGCCCGCCGTCGTTCGGTCTTTTGACCATCAACGCGCTCACGGCCTCGCAGTCCGTCATCATCCCGATACAGTGCGAATACTATGCGCTGGAAGGCGTGGGGCAGCTGGTCAAGACGGTTAACCTGATTAAAGACAATCTGAACGAAAACCTTCAGATCGAAGGCATCCTGATGACGATGGCGGATTTCCGGACCAAGCTGACGCAGGAAGTGATCAACGAAGTGAAGAAGCATTTCGGAGACAAGGTCTACAATACCGTGATTCCGCGCAATATCCGGTTGAGTGAGGCGCCCGGGTTTGGGAAGCCTATCTTTCTTTATGACAAGGAGTCCGAAGGGGCTAAAAAGTACAAAGAACTGGCAGTAGAATTCTCTAGAAATAATAACATAAGTACCTTAATTTCAAGTACTAAGGAGATATAAATGGAGCGAAAAGTGTTGGGGCGGGGTCTCGAAGCGCTGATTCCAACGGCGGCGGAAACACCGAAAGAACGGGTGCAATCCATTCGTGTGGACCAGATCTTTGCCAGCAAATACCAGCCGCGGCTTTATTTCTCCGAGGAGAAGATCGAAGAGCTGGCCAATTCGATCAAAGAAAAAGGTGTCATTCAGCCGGTGCTGGTCCGCCAGAACGGTCAGGACCGTTATGAGCTAATCGCTGGCGAACGCCGACTGCGGGCGGCCAAGTCGCTCGGCCTGGCGGAGATCCCGGCCATCATCCGGCGCGTGGCCGATGCCGACCTGTTGGAACTTTCCATCATCGAAAACGTGCAGCGCGAAGAGCTCAACTCCATCGAAGAGGCGAAAGCGTATCAGCGGCTGGCGCAGGATTTCGGCTACACGCAGGATTCCATCGCCGCCAAAGTGGGGAAGGACAAAAGCTCAATCTCTAACCTATTGAGATTGCTTAACTTACCTATTAAAGTACAGGACTTTTTGGCTCAAAATTTAATAACTTTTGGCCATGCCCGCGCTCTGATCCCGGTGCAGGATGAAAAAAGGCAGCTTCTTTTCTGCCAAAAGATCGTCAAAAACGGTTTATCGGTACGACAGGTCGAACTCATGATCAGCCCGGCCCCCAGGAGAAGCAAGACCCCCCGGGCCCGCACCCAGGACCGGGACATAAAAGCGTTGGAAGATAAACTGCAGTATAGGCTTAAGACAAAAGTAAGGGTCAAGCACGGCAAGAAACGGGGAACGATCGAAATCGAGTATTACTCGCTCGACGACCTGGATCGCGTTTTAAAGCTCATCGGAGCCTAAAGACCCCCTTGAAGTGTGCTGTATATCATGTATAATTTTGTTATTGTTTCAGGGCAAACTACCCGTGAGGGTAGGACGCAAACGCTTTAGGATCCCTGCTGTATAAGGGACAGCCAGCTGCCAATATCAAGAATTATTGGCAGCGATTTTTTTTATATTTCTTAAATCCTTCTTTTATAAAGACCAATTGTTAATCCGGCCGGTCCTGGAAACGCGAACAATCAATTCGGAGATACAATGCTCAGAAAATTTACCGCGTCCTTAGTCCTTCTTTCTTATGTTCTTTTGCTCGTCGCTACTGACGTGGCGCTGGCGGACAATCCGCTGACGTCGACACCGCGGCGTATGGGAGAGCTCACAGCCGCAGAGCAACAGGCCGCCGCCGAACGTAACCAGAATCTCATCAACGACCGGAACGCCGCGATGGCGCTGCCGCAGCTGAATTCCTCCAATCCTTCCGTCGAACTCGAAGCCGATTACATTCTCTTGTGCCAGTTCATGAACCAGTCCGACTTCAAGTGCGCGCTGAGCGGTGAATCTTTCTGCTGAAATAAATAAAGCGCGCGCATGCGACTCGCCGATCTTGGCAATCACAAACGGCCCGATGCAGGCAGGAATGATTCCAAGTCGAACTTCGCTTAGTGAAA
>CAZCVC010000146.1:0-4107 GCA_964502045.1 uncultured Planctomycetia bacterium
GCGATGTCGGTCGTGAGCGGGCCCAGCGTGTAAAACGGAGCCTCGCCGCATTCCTCGAGCTGTTTTTCCATGTTGATCTTCACCAGATGCATCGGCACGTGGCCGGGGCCCTCGATCATCGTCTGCACGTCGTGCTTCCAGGCGATCTTTGTGAGTTCGCCGAGCGTTTTGAGCTCGCCGAACTGGGCCGCGTCGTTGGCGTCGGCGATGGAACCCGGACGCAGGCCGTCGCCGAGCGAGAACGAGACGTCGTACGCCTTCATGATCTCGCAGATCTCGTCAAAATGTTCGTAAGTAAAATTTTCTTTGTGATGGGACAGGCACCACTTGGCGTGGATGGATCCGCCGCGTGAGACGATACCGGTCACGCGCTTGGCTGTCAGCGGCACGTAGCGCAAGAGCACGCCGGCGTGTATCGTAAAGTAGCTCACGCCCTGCTCGGCCTGCTCGATCAAGGTATCGCGATAAAGCTCCCACGTGAGTTCCTCGACTTTGCCGTTCACTTTTTCCAGCGCCTGGTAGATCGGGACCGTGCCGATGGGAACGGGGGAGTTCCTTAAGATCCATTCGCGCGTTTCGTGGATGTTTTTGCCGGTAGAAAGGTCCATAACCGTGTCGCCGCCCCAGCGCGTGGCCCACGTCATCTTTTCGACTTCCTCCTCGATCGAGGAAGCGACGGCGCTGTTGCCGATGTTCGCGTTGATCTTCACGAGAAAATTACGGCCGATGATCATAGGCTCCATCTCGGGATGGTTCACGTTGGCCGGGATGATGGCGCGGCCGCGCGCGACTTCATCACGGACGAACTCGGGGGTGATGATCTTGGGAATAGACGCGCCGAAGCTCTCTCCGGCGTGCTGCTGCCGCGCGGCCGCCCGTGACAGCTCGTCGCGCAGCATGTTTTCGCGGATAGCGATGTATTCCATCTCGTGCGTGATGATGCCCTGTTTCGCGTAATGCATCTGCGAAACGTTGCGGCCCGCCTTTGCTTTGATCGGGTTTCTCAGGTGCTCGAAGCGCAGGGCGCCCAGCTTCGGGTCGGCCAGACGCGAGCGACCGTAAGCGGAAGACTGCTGTTTCAATTGTTCGGTATCACCGCGTTTTTCTATCCAGGTTTCGCGCAGAGGTTTCAAGCCTTTGCGGATATCGATGGCGGCATCGGGGTCGGTGTAGGGGCCGCTCGTGTCATAGACGTGCACCGGAGCGTTCGCTTCCTCAGGACCGTTGGATTTCGTCGGCGAGAGGAGGATCTCGCGCATCGGGACGCGGATCTCGGGGTAAAGTGAACCTTGCGCGTAGACTTTGCGCGACGAAGGGAAGTGTTGTTTAGGATTTTCCATAAGAAGTTTCATTTTATCATAAAAGAAACCCAAGCTCTAGGGATGCTTCGCGGAGGGTTTGATGAGCCGCGTCCAAAATTGACAATTTTGATTAAATATGTTAAATATTACTTATAATAGATAAGGGTAAAACGACCCCATGGCCTCGACCTTAAAACAAACACGCTGCAACCTTTGCGGCTCGGAGCAGTACACGCTTCTGCACCAAGCGAAGGCGGGAGCACGCCTGAACGGGCGGGCACCGGCTCCGAGCGACAAGCCTGAAAAAATCGTGCGCTGCCTTTCCTGTAAAGTCGTCTACGCCATCAACCGCCCGGCTGCCGCGTCCGGCTCGCGGTATTCGGACATGGCCATGAGCCCGGTGCTGCTTCACGAAGAAGTGGGCCTGCGCGAACGGGCGCGCCTGATCCTGGCCAAGATCTCGAAGTTCAAAAAGCGCGGGCGCATGCTCGAGATAGGGTCGAGTCCCGGATTTTTTCTGGACGAAGCAAAAAAACTGGGCTGGGACGTGCAGGGCGTGGACCTCTCGAAACTGGCGAAAGAATATTCGGAGGACAAGTTCGGAATTCCGGTGTTCCAGGGCACCGTGCAGGAGGCCGCGTTCGCGGACCGGACGTTCGACGTCATTGTGATCAACGACGTGCTCTCGCAGATGAGGGACCCCAAGAGCGCGCTGCAGGAAGCGCGGCGCGTGCTGAAGAACGACGGCGTTCTGTACCTCTCGACGCCCGACATCGACAGCTTCTGGAGCCGCCTTCTCGAATCGCGCTGGTGGGGCATCCACAACCGCCATTATTTCTATTTTTCAAAAAAAACGCTCGAGAGTTTTTTTCAGGTGATCGGTTTCCGGCAAGCCCGCTATTTTTCCTATCCGAGGATCTATTCTCTGTCGTACTGGGCGCGGAGGCTCGGGGCGTATCCGGCGTTCGTGAGGGTGCCCGTCGAGATGCTGGCGAAGACGGGCGGGCTGGGCGGCAAGAAGGTCAGGGTCGTGCTCCACGACCAGATCGGCGTCATCGCGAAGAAAGTGCAGAGGCTCGACAGTGTCATCGCCGACGAGCCGGCGCGTAGGAAGCCGAAAAAACAGAAAGTCATCGTCGTCCTGCCGGCCTACAACGCCGAAAAAACGCTGGCGCGTACCGTCGCCGACATTCCGAAGGAAAGTGTCGATGAGATCATCCTCGTTGACGACGTGAGCGCTGACCGCACCGTAGAGGTGGCGAAGAAGCTCGGGTTGACCGTACACCACCACGAGAAGAATCGCGGCTACGGCGGAAACCAAAAAACTTGTTATCGTCTGGCGATCGAGCACGGCGCGGACATCGCTGTGATGTGCCACCCGGATTACCAATACGACCCGAAGATCATCCCGCAGCTCATCGATCCCATCCTGCGCGGCGAGGCCGACGCCGTATTCGGCTCGCGCATGATGAAGGGCGGCGCGCTCGAGGGCGGCATGCCTCTGTGGAAGCACAACGCGAATATCATGCTCACGGCGTTCGAGAACGTCGTGCTCGGCACTTACCTGACCGAGTACCATTCGGGTTTCCGCGCGTACAGCACGCGGCTCTTGAAGGCCATCGACTTCGAGACCAATTCGGACGGATTTATTTTCGACACCGAGATCATCGCGCAGATCGTCGCGAACAAGTTCAAGATCGAGGAAGTGCCGATACGCACGCGCTATTTCGAGGAGGCCTCGTCGATCAAGCTCGGGCCGAGCCTGGTGTACGGATTGGGTATCTTGAGGGTGATGTTCGAATATGCAATGCATTCAAACGGCGTGATCGTGAGGAAGTTCCTGCCGAAGAAAAATTCTCCGCCCATCGAATAACGATGGGACGGACCCGTCCTCGCCGCGGCGAGGCGGGCGCCAACCTATTTCTTATCTGCTAGATATTCGATGATGTCTCGCGTGGAAACCACGCCAATGGGCTTGCCCTTATCCACGACGGGGACGTGACGGAACTTGCCGATGGCCATCTTGTGCAGCGCGAACGAGAGCGGGAAGTCCTTGTCGAGGCACTCGGGCTTCGACGTCATGATGCGGCTGACCGGGTAAGAATTCAGGTCCTTGTCTTTCACGACGCCGGCGACTTTCAGAAGGATGTCGCGGATGCTGGCGATGCCTACGAGCTGGCCTGTCGCGTCGCATACGAGCACGCAGCCTTTGGTCGGGAAATCCTGCATCTTCTTGATGATCTCCCCGACGGACGTCTCGGGCCGCACGATGATCGGCGGTGTTTTCGAGATGAAGTCCGACACGTGCTCGGTCATGATCTTGTTCTGCAGCTTGTCCTTCGACGCCTGGGGGACGTCTTTCTGCGTGAACGAGTGAAGGCATTTCGCGCAGTGGTCGTTGCCGGCCAGATTTTCGTGCCCGCAGTAAGGGCATTTGAGCGTCGCCATCAGTTTTTTCCTTCCACGGTCCAGGTCTCCTGGTAGAGCAGTTCTTTCAGGTTCCCTTTTCCTTTTTTATCCACGGCCGCCTTGACCTGCGCGTTCAGCATGTCGTCGTAAGTCGGTTTTTCGATGGAGCGGAAAGTTCCGAAAGGCACCGGCATTTCCGGGTAGCGCATCTGCGTCAGAAGGTACGCGAGATTGGGAGAGACTTCGTTTTCGTTGTGCACAATGAGGTTTTTCACTTCTTCCGGGTGCGCGGCGATGTCCACGACCTCCACGCCATAGCCGCTCTCCTTGATGCCGCGGTCCTTATTTTTCCCGAAGATCAGCGGCTTGCCGTGCTCCAGATATAACGCGCGGTCGT
>CAZCVC010000147.1:0-4078 GCA_964502045.1 uncultured Planctomycetia bacterium
CCCGTTTTTCGCAGACCGCCGCGTCAGAAACGCGCTGGGTCTTGCCATCCACAAGCAGGAGATCATCGGGACGGTGCTGAGGGGCCTGGGCCGCGTATCGACGGGACCGTTCCTGCCCGACACGTGGGCCTACAACCCGAAAGTCGCCGAGACGCCGTTCGATCCGGACGCGGCGCGGCGCCTTTTGAAAGAGGCGGGCTTCGCGGACAGCAACGGCGACGGCATTCTCGAGAAGGACGGAAAGAAATTCTCGTTCACGATCCTGACCAATCAAGGCGGCGATCAGAGGAAAATGGTCTGCGAGATCATCCAGCGGCGGCTGCGCGAGGTCGGCGTCGAGATGAAGATCCAGACCGTCGAGTGGGCGACGTTTCTCAAGGAATTCATCGACAAGAAAAATTTCGACGCCGTGATCCTCGCCTGGAGTCTTTCGCGCGATCCGGATGTCCACGACATTTTTCATTCTTCGAAAACGAAACCGGGCGAGTTCAATTTCGTCGGCTATAAGAACGAAGAGGTCGACCGCCTGCTCGAAGAGGGAAGGCGGCAGTTCGACGAGAACGAGCGCGCGAAGGCCTATCATCGCATCCACGAGATACTCGCCGCCGACGAGCCTTACACTTTTCTCTACGTCGCCGAGGCGCTGCCGGTGGTCCACAATCGTTTCCGGGAAGTGCGCCAAACGGCCGCCGGCCTCGGTTTCAATTTCAACGATTGGTGGGTATTTCCGAACGAACAAAAGTATAAGATCAGCTACAAGGAAAACTGATGCGTTATTTCCTCCGGAAATTTCTGGGCCTGATCCCGCTCTTCCTCGGCATCACGCTCGTGAGTTTCGTCGTGGTCCACGTCTCGCCGGGCACTGTCGTGGACGCAAGCCAGAGTTTCAATCCCAAGATGACGGCCGCCGCAAAAGCGAAACTCGCTTCGCTCTACGGTCTCGACAAGCCGGTGCTCACGCAATACGCCGACTGGGTCGGGCGCCTGGCGCGTTTCGATTTCGGCGTCTCGTACGTGGACGGCCGCCGCGTCACCGAAAAGATCGGCGATGCGGTCCCCGTGACGCTCGGCATCAACCTCGCCGCGCTGTTCCTCATTTTTCTTTTCGGGATCCCGCTCGGCGTTTTCGGCGCCGTGAGGCGGGGGAGCCGCGGCGACAAGATCACGTCGGTGCTCGTTTTCGGCACGTATGCGGTGCCGACGTTCTGGCTATCGCTCATCCTCATGGCCTTTTTCGGCGTGCGGCTCGGGTGGCTGCCGGTGTCGGGCCTGCACTCGGTGTTTTTCGACGATCTGTCTCCTCTGAATAAGATCGCCGACGTCGCGCGGCACCTCGTCCTGCCGGTGTTCGTGGCCGCGTTCACCGGCGTGGCCGGCATTTCGCGCTACATGCGCTCGGGCATGACCGAAGTACTGCGCAAGCCCTACGTGCGAACCGCGCGTGCCAAAGGCCTGACCGAAGACCGCGTGCTATACGGCCATGCGCTGCCCAACGCGCTCCTTCCCGTGATCACGATGCTCGGACTCTCGATCCCGGGTCTTTTGGGCGGCAGCGTGGTCTTCGAGACGATCTTCTCGCTGCCGGGCATGGGGCGCCTCTTTTATCAGTCGGTGTTCACGCGCGATTATCCGGTCATCATGGGCATCCTCGTGCTCGGCGCGGTCCTGACGCTTTTGGGAAATTTTCTCGCCGACCTCTGTTATGCGATCGCCGACCCGCGCATCCGCGTGGAGGGACACCGGTGAAAGCGGCCCTGTTTTGGTTTTTGATCGTTGTTGCGGCGGCATTGGCGGCTCCCCCGCTTTTGGGCGAGGCCTCGCAGGCGCTGGACCTGGCGCACAGCCTCCAGGCGCCGTCGGCTTCGCACTGGATGGGCACCGATGCGCTGGGCCGCGATCTTTTCTATCGCTTGCTCTGCGGCACGCGCGTGTCAGTCGGCGTGGGGCTGGCCGCCGTCCTCATCTCCATGCTTGTCGGTATTCTCATCGGATCGGCGGCCGGTTATTTCGGCGGCTGGACGGACCGTTTGCTCATGGGCCTCACCGACGCGATGCTGTGCTTTCCGACGTTTTTCCTGATCCTGGCCGTTATCGCGATCCTCGGGCCGGGCATCTGGCCCATTGTGATCATTATCGGCGTCACAGGCTGGATGGGCACGGCGCGGCTCGTACGCGCCGAGGTATTGAGCCTGAAGGACCGCGAATTCGTACTGGCGGCCCGCGCGTTCGGTGCTGGCCCCGCGCGCATTCTGGGACGCCACCTCATTCCGAACGCGCTGGGACCCGCCATTGTGCACGCGATCCTGGGCGTCTCGAGCGCCATCCTCATCGAAACGGGTCTGAGCTTCCTCGGCGTCGGCGTGCAGCCCCCGGCGGCCAGCTGGGGCAATATTCTCATGGACGGAAAAGCGGTGCTCGACGTCGCGTGGTGGATGACGCTGTTTCCGGGCCTGGCGATCTTTTTCACGACACTCTCCGCCAACGTCCTCGGCGAATATGCCGCCGAAAAGATCCGGGGGGAGAGATGACGGGCCGCCCGCTGCTGCGCATCGAGAAACTGCGCGTATCTTTCGCCGATCCCGAAGATCCGCGGAAAAAGATCGAGGCCGTGAAAGGGATCGATCTGTCGCTGGCGGCGAACAGCTTCACGTCGGTGGTCGGCGAATCGGGCTCCGGCAAGACCGTCACGGCGCTTTCGGTCACGCGGCTCGTGCGCGCGCAGGATATTTCGGGCCGCATTTTTTGGGACGAGGGGAGCGGCGAGCGGGACCTTTTGGCGGCCGGCGAAAAAGAACTTTTGGCGTTGCGCGGACGGCAGATCGCTTACGTGTTTCAGGACCCTGCGTCTTCGCTCAATCCCGTGCTGCGCGTCGGCCCGCAGGTCGCCGAGGCGTACCGGACTCATTTTCCCTCGACAGACGCGCAGGCGAAGGCGCGGGTGCTCGAAATGTTCGCGGCCGTGAAACTCGCGGACGCCGAACGCGTTTACCGGAGCTACCCGCACGAACTTTCGGGCGGCATGCGGCAGCGCACGATGATCGCGATGGCGCTCATCGGAGAACCGAAGCTTCTGATCGCCGACGAACCGACGACCGCGCTCGACGCCGACGTCGAAGCCGAGATCCTCGAGCTTCTGCGCAAGATCAAGGAAGAGAGGGGATTGACCGTCTTCTTCATTACGCACGACATGGCCCACGCCGCCGCCCATTCGGACGTGATCTACGTCATGAAAAACGGCGCCGTCGTCGAACGGCTCGCGCGAACGGACCGCGGCTTTTCGCCGAAAGAAGACTACACAAAAAAACTTTTCTCGCTCGCGGTCTGGGACGCGGCGCCGAAATCCTACCTGGGGGCCTGACGCATGCTATTCGAGGCGAGGGGATTGGCCAAAAGCTACCGGCGCGGCACCGTCCAGGCGCTGAAAGAAGCCTCCTTCACGCTGGAAGAGGGGAAAACGCTCGGCATCATCGGCGCGTCGGGCTCGGGCAAGTCGACGCTTTTGCGGCTCCTGTTGCGATTGGAGAAGGCCGACGCCGGCGAGATCCTTTTCGAAGGCGCGCGCATCGACCAGGCGGGCGAGAAGGCGCTTAAAATTTTCCGCCGCCAGGCCCAGATCATTTTCCAGGACCCGTATCTCTCGCTCGATCCGCGCATGACGGTGGCCCGGATACTCGCCGAACCGTATGAGATCGCCGGAGAAGGGGACCGCAAGCGTATTCGCGAAAAATCCATCGAACTGCTCGGATCCGCGGGCCTAACGGATGCGTTTTTGACCCGCTACCCGCACGAGATATCCGGCGGCGAGTGCCAGCGCGTGGCCATCGCCCGGGCGCTCTCGCTGCGGCCCAAGCTTCTTCTCTGCGACGAGGCGGTTTCCTCGCTCGACGCCGTGACAAAGATCCAGATACTGAACCTCTTCCTGCGGCTGCAAAAGGAGAGGGGGATCAGCCTGCTATTCGTTTCCCACGACCAGAAAGCCGTACGCCATATGAGCGACGAAGTCCGCGTGATGCGCGACGGCCGACTCTCTCTCCCGAATTCCTTGAAATAGCCCCGCCAAGCGTCTATAATAAAAGCC
>CAZCVC010000148.1:0-4015 GCA_964502045.1 uncultured Planctomycetia bacterium
TTGCCGTATTTTTCGCGCCATTTCCAGACGCGTTCGAGGAATTTTTCACGGCCGAGCTGGTGGCGCGAAAGATTTTCCTCGCGCAGCGCCTTCTCGACGACGTTCTGAGTTGCGATGCCCGCGTGGTCGGTGCCGGGCATCCAGAGCGCTTCGTAGCCGGACATGCGCTTGTAGCGTATCAGGATGTCCTGGATCGTATTGTTCAGCGCGTGGCCCATGTGAAGAATGCCGGTGACGTTCGGCGGCGGGATCACGATCGTATAAGACTTTTTCTTTGATTTCGAGGAGGCCTTAAAATAGCCGCGCTTCTTCCACTCCTCGTACCATTTTTTTTCGACAAGCTTCGCGTCGTAGACCTTGGGCAGCTCGTTGGGCTGTGCCGGGATATTTTCCGGCTTGGCAGATTTTGGGCGCTTCTCGGCCATCAGCGGCTCCTCAGAAGTTTGTATTCATAGGCGTCCACGAGGGCCTTCCAGCTGGCTTCGATAATGTTGGTGGAAACTCCGACCGTCGACCACACGCGCTCGCGGTCGTGAAATTCGATGACGACGCGTACTTTTGCGCCGGTGCCGGCGCGCGAGTTCACGATACGGACCTTGTAATCGTCGAGCTCGACGTCCTTCACGTCCGGAAAAGAATCAGCCAGCGCTTCCTGAAGCGCTCGTCCGAGCGCGTCGACAGGACCGTCGCCTTTTTTCGTGATCGATTTCGGGGTCTTGCCGCCGACGGAAACCTTCACGATCGCCGTGACGTCCGGGTCGGCTGCGCCGATGCGCTCGTTCTTGATCTCTCCCTCGGCCTTGAAAAATTCCTTCTGTTTGCCGATGATCTTGCGCATCAGCAGTTCGACCGAAGCGTCCGCGCCTTCGAACTGATAGCCCTCGCTCTCCAGCGTCTGGACTTCGTGCAGTATTTTTTTTGTCTCCGGCGCGTCTTTTTTTAGCTCGATGCCCCACTCCTGCGCTTTCAGGATGATGTTGGTCCTGCCGCCTATTTCGGAAACAAGATGTTTGCGCGCATTGCCGACGAGCAGCGGGTCGACATGCTCGTACGTTTTTGGATTTTTTTTCACGGCGTCAATGTGCACGCCGCCCTTGTGCGCGAACGCGCTCTGTCCGACATAGGGCTGGCCCTTGGCCGGCGCTTCGTTGCAGACTTCGCTGACGAAGCGCGAAAGTTCGGTGAGCTCTTTCAATTTTCCGGACGGAAGGCAGCGCAGGCCAAGCTTGAGCTCGAGGTTCGCGATGACCGGCACGAGGTCGCAGTTGCCGCAGCGCTCGCCGATGCCATTGATGGTGCCTTGCACGTGCACGGCGCCGGCCTCGACAGCCGCAATCGCGTTGGCGACTCCCATCGCCGTGTCGTTGTGCGTATGGATGCCGATTGGGTGCTTCAGCTTCGCCTGCACTTCGGCGACGATGCGGCCGACGACCGACGGCATGTTGCCGCCGTTGGTCTCGCAGAGAACGAGCACCGAAGCTCCGGCGTCGCGCGCGGCCGTTATCGTCTTTAGCGCATATTCGGGGTTGGCGAGATAGCCGTCGAAGAAATGTTCGGCGTCGTAAACGACCTCACGGCCCTTGGATTTCAGATATTTGACCGATTCGTGGATCATTCGCAGGTTTTCGTCGAGCTCGACTTTGAAGACCTCTCGCACGTGCAGGTCCCAGCTCTTGCCGAATATCGTGATAACTTTCGTCTCAGCGTCGAGCAGGCCCTTCAGCACCTGGTCTTCGGCCGGCTTCCCGCCGGCGCGCATCGTCGAACCGAATGCCGCGAGCTTCGCATGGCGGAACACGACCTTTTTCGCCTCTTCAAAAAACTGCACGTCCTTCGGGTTGGCGCCTGGCCAGCCGCCCTCGATGTAATCGAAACCGGCCTCATCGAGGCGGCGCGCGATCATCAGCTTGTCCTGGACGGAAAATGAGATGCCCTCGCCCTGGGAACCGTCCCTCAGCGTGGTGTCGTAAACCTGGATCTTCCTGCCTTCAGGGCTCATTTTTTCCTTTTGCTCAGTCCGAATGACTCATGCAGCAGCTTGACGGCCTTGTCAGCGTCCTTCAGCTTCACGACGCAGGAGATCTTGATCTCGCTGGTCGAGATCATTTCTATGTTGATCTTGTTTTTACCCAGCACCTCGAACATTTTAGCGGCTACGCCGGCGTGGCTGCGCATGCCGATGCCGACGACGGACACCTTTGCGATGTTCGGGTCCTTCGTGACCTCCTCGATGCCGGTGTCCGAAGCGACCTTCTTCAGCCGCGCCATCGCCGAATCCATTTCATTGCGCGGCACCGTGAACGAGATATCGGTCGACACGGACTTGCCGATGTTCTGGATGATCACATCGACGTTGATGCCGGCCTCGGCCAGCGTGCGGAATATTTTTCCGGCGATGCCGGGTTTGTTGGGAACACCGCGCACCGTGATCTTGGCTTCATTCTTGCTGACAGACACGCCGCGTATCAAAACGTCTTCCATGGACTTATCCTCCTTGACGATCCAGGTACCTTCATTGATTGAAAAGCTGCTGCGAACGTGCAACGGTATGTTGTATTTGCCGGCGACTTCGATCGAGCGCGACTGCATGACCTGCGCGCCCGAGGAGGCCAGCTCCAGCATTTCTTCGTAACTGATGCGGTCGATCTTCTGCGCGTCGCGCACCAGGCGCGGGTCCGTCGTGTAGATGCCCTCGACGTCCGTGTAGATCTCGCAGGTGTCTGCGCCGAGCGATTTGGCCAATGCGACGGCGGTCAGGTCGCTGCCCCCGCGGCCCAGCGTCGTGATGTCCGCGTTCTGGTTCGTTCCCTGAAACCCCGCGACGATAACGACGTTCTTTTTTTTCAGCTCCTGCCGTATCCTCTGCGACGAAATGTCGATGATGCGCGCTTTCGTGTGCGTCGAGTCGGTGCGGATGCCGACCTGGTGGCCGGTGAGCGAGATCGCGCTGACACCGAGCTCGTGCAGCGCCATCGCCAGCAGCGCCACCGAGATCTGCTCGCCCGTAGAAAGAAGCATGTCGAGCTCGCGCCTTGACGGGTCTTTCGAAATTTTTTCTGCGAGCGTCAGCAGGTCGTCCGTGGTGTCTCCCAGCGCGCTGACGACCACGACGAGCGCATGCCCGCGTTTCTTGTAGCCGGCGACGCGTTCGGCGACGCGCTTGATGCGCTCGGGATTCCCGACGCTGGAGCCTCCGAATTTTTGTACGATCAAACTCATTCCTGTTTCCCCTATTTCTTGTTATTCAAAAACGACGACAAAAATTCATGCCCCTTATCCGACGGGCCCTGCACCATGTCGCATATCTTTTCGCTGAATCCCGGGTTCTTTTCCGCGAGCACGCCCTCGCCGCTCACGAGAACCGGCACTGGCGCGCGCACGCTCGTTTTTTGCGCCAGCGATTCGGTCAGGTCGCCCGCGACGCAGATGCGCAGGTCGGCCTCACCCTCGTAGATCTTTAAAACGCTGCCGACGAACACGTCGAACTCTTCGATGCGCTTGATCTTCGACTTTAGATCCAGATGCGCTTTCGATTCCGCGCCGTAGCCAAAATAGAAAAACACCAGATCGGCGTCTTTCGCGACGGACTCGGCTGTCTTTAGAGGCGCGAACCCGGCCGAGAGCGCCGTGCCGCGCGCGGCGTCGGCGTTGCCGTAAAATGCGCCCTTGAGACCCGTGCGCTTTTCGAACGGCACGAGCTTGGGCTTGCGGCCCTGACCCCAGAGCCACAGGCGGTTGGCCGGGTTTTCGCCGAGGTCGATGCGCACGCGGTTGATCTCGTGGTTTTCCAAGAATGTGCTGGCGTCGCGCATCAGCGTGTTCAGCGTCTCGCTGGCCGGGCCCTTCGGAAGGAATTTCGAGGCCTTCTGCCCGAGGCAGCGCGCCGGCACGGCGCAGTCCAGCTCGTCGAGCGCCTCGGCGAGCTCGGCGTCGCGGACAACGAGATAGTTTTTGTAGCCCTTGCCGCGATGGAATTTGAGTTTGCCCGCCGCGAATTTGGCGGCCATGTCCGACA
>CAZCVC010000149.1:0-3966 GCA_964502045.1 uncultured Planctomycetia bacterium
CATTTCATCACGAAGATCGTCGAATTCGACACGATGGCCGAATACGACGCGCGCTATCTGCAGTGGGAAGAAGAGGAAGAAAAAAAACGCTTCAAGAGCTTCTAAAGGGGGATCCGATGCGAACCAATAAAATACTCATGTTTTTACTCGTGGTCTCGGCTCTTTTCGCGGCTGCGCTGTTCACGGCGGCGCCCGCTTTCGCGGAGGACTCGATGTTAGACAAGGCCGGCGACTGGTTCACGACGCTGGGCATGTCGCAGCACGAAAAGGACCACACCTTGTTTGAGCGCCGCTCCGAAAGGGCCGCCAAAAAGCTGCAGCAGGGTTTAAACCGGGCCGGCAAGCAGGCGGAGAAAGACGCCGACCAACTCGGGAAGGGCCTGAAAAAGGCGTTCCAATAAAAAGGTGAGGCTTTTCATCGCGATCGACCTGCCCGAGAGCGTGAAGCAGGAGATCGGTTTCCGCGCCCGAGAGCTTCAGATGCTCGGCGCGGACGTGAGGTGGACGCCGCCGGAGAATCTGCACCTGACCATCCAGTTCCTCGGCGAAGTCGAGCCGGGACGGGTGCCGGATATCGAAAGAGCGCTCAAAGAAACCGCCGAAAAAACAAGGACATTTCTGCTGGGGCTCGCGTCGCTGGGCGCGTTTCCGAACACAGACGACCCTCAGGTCCTTTGGGCCGGTGTCGGGGATGGCGAGACCAGCCTCTACGACCTCACGATCAGCGTCAACATGGCGATGTATGCCCAGGGCTTTCAGCCCGACAAGCAGGTGTTCAAACCCCATGTCACGTTCGGCCGCTCCCGCAGCCGCCGTAACGAAGGTGCGCTGACCGAGGCGCTTCAGCAGAACAAATACCACAGCCGGCAGTCGTTTCCCGTGCAGGAGATAGCGCTCTACGAAAGCGTGCTTGGGGGCGAAACGGCCGCTTACAAATGTATCGGCGTCTACCCCCTGACGTCCAAACATTGAAAAGGGGCCAATTTTTTTACCCTGCAAGAGGATTGACCTGGACAATCCGCCAGAGTAAAATCAACGCATGAAGTCCTATTCGATGAAGCGAACGATTTTCCTACTGGCGACGGCGGCGTTTCTTTTGGCCGGCTGCAAGGCCGCCGTGGACCGCCGTGAGGAAGAAGCGCTGCGCAACCAGTGCCATGTGCCGGGCTACGCCGCGCTGAAGGAATTCAAGCGCCTTTCGGGCGTTCAAGACGGCGCGGCCGCCCGCTACCGCGTGATGCCCAAAGACGTCGCCAAATTTGAAGCGTTCATGAAAAATGACGGTTGGCAGGAATTGGCGAAGCCGGGCTCGATCCAACCGCGAATTCCGGACAGCTCGGCCGTGAGCCCGGCCCCTGAGCGGCACGGTTTTATCCGTTATGAAAAGACCGGCACGCCTGACCTCCACAAGATCGTCCTCTCCGTTTACAATGAAGAAAGCCACGAGCTTCTGGCGGTCGTCCGGCCGCCGGCGTAATTCTTTCCGCCGGATCCTTAACCCTATTTCAACCGGACCGGGTCCGAAGCGCTGACCCCCTTTAAAAATAAGGAGGATTTGTGGAGATCTTGAAGGAATTCAAGTCGTTCGTGATGCGCGGCAACGTCGTGGACATGGCCATCGGCGTGATCATCGGCACCGCGTTCGGAAAGATCGTGACCTCGATGGTCAATGACGTCCTCATGCCGCCCATCGGCTACGTGATGGGCGGCGTGGATTTCAGGAGCTTCGCGATGGTGCTGAGCCCGAAAACGGACACGACGCCCGAGGTCGCGCTGAAATACGGGCTTTTCATCAACAACATACTCGATTTTCTCATCGTCGCGGCCGTCATGTTCCTGATGATCAAACTGATGAATCGTCTGGTCCAAAAAGAGGCCGTAGCGCCGACGGAGGCGCCGAAGCCGAGCCGGGAGGAAATTTTACTGGCCGAAATACGCGATCTGCTGAAAAACCGCGAACCGCACGAGGGCGAACGTCTTGGAAATTGAAAAAAAATCGAGCAACGTTCTTTGGGCGGTTTGGGCCGCGATGTTCCAGTCAGTGCTTCTTTATTTGGGGATCGGCTATCTGATGCGGAAGAACGGTGCGGTGCAGGCCAACGGGAATATCGAACAGCTCACGATGATCCTGGCCGCGGCGGCGTTGGCGCAGACGGCCGTGAATTTCCTCGTGCTGCCCAAGAGGGCCGCGACGATGGAGCCGCTGGCGTACTGGATGATGCGGTGGGCGTTCGCCGAGGCGATAGGCATTTACGGACTGGTGTTGTTCATTCTCGGAGCACCGTGGGTCATCTTCGGCGCTTTTGCGGGCGCCGCGCTGGCGCTGTTAATTCTGTTGAGACCGGCAAAAATTTCTTAAAGGAGACTTGATGAGAAACCGTACGATAGTTTTTTCGCTGTTTATGCTCGCCCTGCTTTCAAACCCTGCTTTTGCTGACGGTCCGCCGAGAAATTTTTCGGCCGATGTGATCAGCACGACCCCGCAGGGCGCGATGCGCATGAAAATATTCACCTCAGGCGAGAAAAGCCGCATGGAAATGCCGGACCAGACGATGATCGTGCGCCGTGATCTGAAGGTGATGTGGATGATCATGCCGACGGAGCGCATGTACATGGAGCAGCCGATCGACCTTTCGATGGCCGCGCAGACGTCGCCGGAAGTACAGGGAGAAGTGAAGCGCGAATCGATGGGCCGCGAGACCATCGACGGAAAAAACACGGAGAAGTTCAAGGTGTCGTACACGACCAGCGGCGTGTCCGGCGAGATCTACCAATGGATGAGCGACGAAGGCTTTCCGGTCAAAATGCAGGCCGTCGACGGAAGCTGGACGGTCGAATTCAAGAACGTCCAGACCGGCACGCAGCCTGATTCGTTGTTCGAGCCGCCGTCGGATTTCCAAAAAATGGCGATGCCGTCGATGGCCGATCTCATGCGCCAAGCCGGAAACTGATGGACGCTAAGAAGCTTGCCGGGGTGCGCGGCGCGATCCGCACGATCCCGGATTTCCCGAAAAAGGGCATCCTTTTCCGCGACATCACGCCGCTTTTGTCGGACGGGAAAAAATTCCGCGAGTGCATCCGCCATTTCAAGAAACTGTCCGGCCGGAAAGTCGACTGCGTGATCTCGATAGAGTCGCGCGGCTTCATCCTCGGGTCGGCGCTCGCCTGCGAGCTCGGCGTCGGCTTCGTGCCGATACGCAAAAAAGGCAAGCTGCCGCACCGCACGTTCACGGCCTCGTACGAACTCGAATACGGCCAAGGCGTCGTCGAGGTGCACATCGACGGCCTGAAAAAAGGCGCGCGCGTCGTGATCGTCGACGACGTGCTGGCGACCGGGGGCACCGCAAAGGCCGCGGTGGACCTGGCCCGGAAGTTCGATGCGAAGATCAAAGGCATTTATTTCCTGATCGAACTGAATGATCTGAAAGGCCGCGAGAAATTGAAGGGCCACCCGGTCCACTCGCTCGTGCACTATTAAAAAATGATCGGTGTTCTCTGCCCGAGCGTATTCGAGCGCAAGGCGCTGAATGCGGCGCGCCTGAAAGCCGCCGGCGCCGCGACCGAAGTGTCCGGCATGGGGAAGATCCGCAGCGTGCTCGGCTGCCTGCGCCTTTACGAGAAATACGAGCGCCTCGAAGGCATCGTGCTCGTCGGCTTCGCCGGAGGCCTCACCGGGGATCTCGCGATCGGCGACGTGATCGAGCCTGACGTGTTCGTCGAGCAGGACTATTGCGCCGAGCCGTTTGAGAAATTTCCGAACCGCATCCGGCTTGCGAAACGCCGCGCGCTGGTGCCGGGTTCCCGGCGCGCCGCGATGCTGACCCAGGACCGCTTTCTGACCGAAAACCCTTACAAGACGGGCGAGGCGGGATTCCTTTTCCGTACGGTTGCCTGCGACATGGAGTCTTATGCGGTGGCAAAGTTCTGCGGGGAGAAAAAGATCCGGTTCGCCGTGGTCAAGCTGAT
>CAZCVC010000150.1:0-3963 GCA_964502045.1 uncultured Planctomycetia bacterium
ACTTTAAAAGCAGAAAGGCGGGCTTTGGGCCCGCCTTTAGAATAAAAATTATGTCCGAAGAGTTCCAGTTTCTCTTCCCCCGTGTAGACGCCTGGACTGCCGGCGTTTCTATAGATTACCTGTCGAAGGGGTCCGTGTCTAGAGCAACATTTGATTATTCTTCAAATATTGGAAAATGCTTACTCAAAGTTAGTTAAGCTTAAAACGGCCCGGATTTGGGCGTTATTTGGCTTCCAGGGCTTCTTTGATTTTTTAGCGGGGAGTAGATCTTTTGGAGGTGCGCTTCACGGTCGGCGCGTTGATCTTGCGCGTGCGCTTGAGTTCGTAAAGCTTTTCGTCGGCCATCGACATCAGCTTGTCGATCGACGGATTCTTGTGGGGGTCGAAGATGCTCGTGCCCAGGCTCAGCGACAACGCATAGCGGCGCCCGCCGTCCAGATTGAAGTTGTGCACGAATTCTTCCAGCCGCTTGATGAAATAGGCGCTGTCCACTTTTTCCTGCGACACGGCCAGCACCGCGTATTCGTCACCGGCGAAGCGCGCGATGATGTCGCCCTCGCGGAAGATCGTCTTGAGAATGTTCGCCGTGTCGATCAGCGCCGTGTCCCCTTCCTTGTGGCCGAACTCATCATTGATGTCCTTCAATCCGTCCAGGTCCGCGAAAAACAGCGTGAGCTCGGTGCGCGTGCGGCGCGCGAGCTTGAGTTGCTCTTCGGCCAGCATCAGGAACCCGCGGCGGTTGTAGAGGCCGGTCAGCTCGTCGGTCACCGAAAGATTGCGGATCATTTCTTCCGAGCGGAGGCGCACGATCATCGATTGAACGACGAACGAAGCCAGCAGCGCGGTCAGGAAAATGAAAAGAGCGTAGATGAAGAGCAGGCTCTTCAGCGCCTGGTCGCGGTCGATGAACGCGACGTTCGAAGGCTGCGTGACGACGACGGCCCAGCCGTACTTGGGCAGCAGCGTGAACGCCGAGATGCGCTCTTCGTTTTCGACCGGGTGCCGGTCGATGCCGACGCCCTGCAGGCCTTTCAGCGCCTTCTGCACGGACGGGTCGCTCGAAAAATCAACGATGTCGCCCTGCGGCGAAAAACGCGGATGCGCGACGATCCTTCCGAGCGGGTCGGTCACATAAACGAAACCCGACTGCCCCACGTCCACCTCGCGGACCCACTGCAGCACTTTCTCCAAACGCACTTCGACGACGAGAATGCCGGCGACGGTCTCGTCGTCGGCGAGCACCGGCACCGCGATGCCGATGATGTTGCGCTGCTGGTTTTTGTCCTTCGTGTAGGGACCTGAAACGTAAGGCTTCCAGTCGCGCCTCACGCCGCGATACCAGTCGAGCGGTGAAAAATCAGCGCCTTTGGTGCCCTGCAGGTTGGGGGCGTCGGCCATTTCGATGCCGTTGGGATCGGTCAGAATGATGTGGTCGACGTACGCGAATTCCTGCGGCACCGTCGCGATCACGCGGATTGCCGCGTCCCAGTCGCTGCGAGAAACGGCCTGGCGGAACTTCGCACGCCCCGCCATCGACTTCGCGAGGTCCACGATGCGGTCGAGTTTTTCCTGCACGGTCACGGCGGTCAGGAACGCGATGCCTTCGCGGCGCGAAAGCACGAGCACGGTCAGCTGTTTTTTCATTTCGACGTAGCTGAACGCGGTCACGATCGCCACAGGGCTCATGAGTAGGAGCCAGATCGCCGCGTAGCGGACCCAGTTTTGCTTCGGAGAGGAATGAATATTCGTCGCCATCAGGCCCTCTAGTATCAAGCATGCCGAGAACCGAAGTCAATCAATTAATGCTTATAGGAAGCGAGTGATTCTGCTAAGATGTTTTTTATGAATTTATTTAAAAAAGAACTGGAAAAGCGCATCCTCGTGCTCGACGGCGCGATGGGCACGATGATCCAGGCCTATAAATTAGATGAAGCCGGCTATCGCGGCGAGAGGTTCAAGGACCACGCCGGCTCGCTCAAGGGCAACAACGACCTGCTCGCGCTGACGCGGCCTGACGTCATCTCCGCCATCCACCGCGAATATCTCGAGGCCGGCGCCGACATCATCGAGACCAACACGTTCAATTCCAACCGCGTGTCGCTGGCAGATTACAAAATGGAAAGCCTCGCCGGCGAGCTGAACACCGCCGCGGCAAAGCTGGCGCGTGCGGCCGCCGACGAATTCACGCGCAAAGACCCTTCGAAGCCGCGCTTCGTGGCCGGAGCGATGGGTCCGACGACGAAAACCGCGTCTCTGTCTCCCGATGTGAACGACCCGGCGTTCCGCGGCGTGACGTTCGACGGCCTCGTCGAAGCGTACACGGAGCAGGCGCGCGGGCTCGTAGAGGGCGGCGTCGACCTGATCCTGATCGAGACCGTGTTCGACACGCTGAACGCGAAAGCGGCTCTGTTCGCCGTGAGAAAATTTTTGAGAGAAAACGGCAAGGACCTTCCGGTGCTGGTCTCCGGCACGATCACCGACGCGAGCGGCCGCACGCTTTCGGGCCAGACGACCGAAGCTTTTTGGAACTCCATCCGCCACGGCGGGCTCACGGCCGTCGGGCTCAACTGCGCGCTCGGCGCCAAAGAACTGCGCCCTTACATCGCCGAACTGTCACGCATCGCCGATACTTTCGTCATTGCCTACCCGAACGCCGGCCTGCCCAACCAGTTCGGCGAATACGACCAAAGCCCGGAAGCCATGGGCGAATTCGTCCGCGATTTCGTCTCGAGCGGTTTCATCAACATCATCGGCGGCTGCTGCGGCACGACGCCGGCCCACATCCGGAAAATTTCCGAGATCGCCGCAAAAGGAACGCCGAGAAAGATCACGCCGAAAGAGCCATGGACGCGCCTTTCCGGCCTCGAACCGCTGACGCTGCGGCCGGACTTGAACCTGATCAACGTCGGCGAACGCACGAACATCACGGGTTCCCCGAAATTCTCCAAAATGATCCTCGCCGGCGATTTCGAGAGCGCGCTGTCGGTCGCGCGTCAGCAGGTCGAGGCGGGCGCGCAGATCATCGACGTCAATCTAGACGAAGGCATGCTCGATTCCGAAGCCGCCATGGTGAAGTTCCTCAACCTGATCGCGGCCGAGCCCGATATCTCGCGCGTTCCGGTCATGCTCGACTCCTCGAAGTGGACCGTGCTCGAAACGGGCCTCAAGCGCCTGCAAGGCAAAGGCATCGTCAATTCACTGAGCCTCAAGGAGGGCGAGAAAAAATTCGTCGAGCAGGCGCGCAAAGTGCGCGACTACGGAGCGGCGGCCGTCGTGATGGCGTTCGACGAGAAAGGCCAGGCCGACACGGCCGCCCGCAAGGTCGAGATCTGCGAGCGCTCGTACAAGATCCTGACGGAACAGGCCGGCTTCGCGCCGGAGGACATCATCTTCGATCCCAATATCCTGACGATCGGCACGGGCATGGAGGAGCACAACAATTACGGCGTCGAATTCATCGAAGCGACGAAGACGCTGAAAAAGAAAATGCCGCTCTGCCACGTGTCGGGCGGCGTTTCCAACGTTTCATTCTCGTTCCGCGGTATGAACCAGATCCGCGAAGCGATCCATTCCGTTTTCCTGTACCACGCAATGAAAGCCGGCATGGACATGGCCATCGTGAACTCGGGTCTCATGGCGATCTACGACGACATCCCCAAGGACCTGCTCGGGATGGCCGAGGACCTCGTGCTGAACCGGCGTCCCGACGCGACCGAGCGCCTGTTGAAATTCGCCGAAGGCCTGAAAAACGAAGGAATGAAAGCCGGGGTCAAGGACGAGGCCTGGCGCAAAGGCACGCCCGAAGCGCGGCTCTCCCACGCGCTCGTGCACGGCATCACCGACTACATCGAGGCGGACACAGAAGAGGCGCGCCTGAAATACCCCAAAGCGCTCTCCGTGATCGAGGGCCCGCGGATGGACGGGATGCACATCGTCGGCGACCTTTTCGGATCCGGAAAAATG
>CAZCVC010000151.1:0-3963 GCA_964502045.1 uncultured Planctomycetia bacterium
GAAGGCTCCTTGCATTCGGGGCAAAGCCGCCGTACCAGCCGCTGCGCGATAATCAGCACTAATGACGGAGAAAGCAACGCCGGTTCAATGCCCAAATCGGTCAGGCGCGTGATGGCCGATGCCGCATCGTTTGTGTGCAGCGTTGAGAGCACCAGGTGTCCGGTCAGCGCGGCCCGCACGCAGATCTGCGCCGTTTCGAGGTCGCGCGTCTCTCCGACGAGCATCACGTCGGGGTCCTGACGCAGGAACGCGCGCAGGCCGCTGGCGAACGTCAGCCCGATGCTGGCTTTGACCTGCACCTGGTTGATGCCGTGCAGCTGGTATTCGACCGGGTCTTCGATCGTGGTGATATTCTTGGCGGCGCCCCTGATCTCGTTGAGCGCCGAATAGAGCGTCGTCGTTTTGCCGCTTCCGGTCGGGCCGGTGATCAGGATCATGCCGTAGGGCTTGTTGATGCACCGGATGAAAATGTTGAGCTCTTGCGGCGTGAAGCCGAGCGTCTTTAAGTCCAGCGCAACGGCCGAGCGGTCGAGAATACGCAGCACGACCTTTTCGCCGTATATCGTCGGGATCGTCGACACGCGGAAGTCGATGAGGCGGTTTTCGATCGTGGCGCGAAAGCTGCCGTCCTGGGGAAGGCGTTTTTCGGCGATGTCCATCTTGCAGAGGATCTTGATGCGCGACGTCAGCGGCAGGATCATCGACTTGTCGGGCGACGGGACCTCATGAAGCGTGCCGTCGATGCGGAAGCGGATGCTGATCTTCTGGTCGAATGGCTCGATGTGGATATCGCTGGCCCTCTGCTTGATGGCCTGGCGGATCAGCAGGTCCGTCAGATTGACGACAGGCGCTTTTTCGGCGCTCGCGAGGAGATCGTCCAGCGAGAGGCGGTCCTCGGACTCGACGACGACGGAGACGGATTCTTCGCTGGCCTTGAAACTGGCCTGGACCGCGTCTTTCAGCATGCCGCCTTCGCCGTAGAAATTGCTGATCTGCGTCTCGATGTCGGCGCGGGACGCGATCATGCGGCTGATCTCGCAGCCGGTGATCTTGTGCAGGTTGTCGACGAGCACGACGTCCAGAGGATCGTTGAAAGCGACGCGAAGCTTGTTGCCCTCGATCGACAGCGGCAGCACGCAATGGCGGCGCGCGAACTCTTCGGGGAGCAGCTTCGTCAGGTTCTGATCCTGCATCGGGGTCATGTTCCCCTTTTCCCGGGAAGCGTACGGGATGTTCAGCTGCATGGAAAGCGTCTGGACGAGCGCTTTTTCCGAGATCGCGCCCTGGCGTACGAGAAAAATGCCGAGCGACAGGTAGGGTTCTCTTTTCTGCTGTGCCAAAGCAAGATTCAACTGCTGCTGGGTGATGAACCCTTCCCTTAGAAGTATTTCACCTATGCGGAGCGGCGGAGCTGGCACGGATGGTTTTTATTGCACGGACTTGTTCACTGGCTCGGTCTGGAATTTCTTGGGATTGGTGCCGATCGCCTGGCTCATCGCTTTTTCTGCCGCCGGCGTGACGATGTTTCTCGCGTTCGAGACCATGATCTCTTTTTCCTGCAGGAACGCGGGATCGCTCTCCTTTTCTGCGATCCTGAGCGAATCGATGGCCTTGTCGTACTGGTCCTCTTTGAAGACATTGACAAGCCGGCGCGCCGAGAGGTCCTGCGTCCGGGCCGTCGCGCTCTGGTCGGCCATGCTATCGAAACCTTGTACGATATGCGGCGTGATGAAGATCAGCAGTTCCGAGTCGCTCTTGATGATGCTCTTATAGGAAAACGCGTGTCCGATGCCCGGGATGTCGCCCAGGAACGGAATTTTTTTGTCGCTGCGGGAGTCGTTGTTGTCGATGAGGCCGCCGATCACGAGCGTCTGGTTGTTCATCACGCGTGCCATCGTACGGATCGAACGCGTCGTCGGATCCAGGAAGTCAGCCGGAAAGAACGTCGACGCCGCGACGGTCGTAACGGACGGCTCGACGAAAAGACCGATCGTGTTGTCGTCGTTGATCTGCGGCGTGATCTTCAGGATCACGCCGACGGAGGTGCGCTCGGCGCCGCCGGTCTGCAGTGTTGTGATGTTGCCGCCAGAGGACAGCACGTTGACTCTGGCCGTCGCCGTGTTGGTGACGAGGCGAATGTTGGCGGCTTCGTTGTTCATCGTGATCACGCGAGGACGGGCCAGGATCTTCGTGTCGGTCTGCGTCGTCAAAAAGCGCAGGATAGCGCTGAAATTGGTTGCGCTGAGCGTGCCGAGCGTCAGCTCCGACGGGTCGGTGATGACCGTCGCCTTGCCGTTTAGATTTTCAAAAACGCGCTCTTCGAACGGAAACGCGACCGTCCTCTCACCGCCGACAAAAGTCAGCAGGGCGCCGTTGTTACCGCCCCATTCGACGCCCTTGTCGTCGAGCACGTCCTTATTCACTTCCATCAGGTGCACTTCAAGCATCACCTGCCGCGCCGGGCGGTCCAGCAGCTTCACGACGCGCTCGATCTCGTTGATCCTTTCGAGCGTATCGGTGACGATCAGGCTGTTGGTGGACATGTCGATGGCGACGCGGCCGTTTTCGGACAGCATCGTCTCGACGAGCTTGTCGATGCCGCGCTTATCCGACGACTTCGAGCTCCCCTCTCCTCCGCCCGCTGCGCCGCTGTCGCTGCTCGCTCCACCCGAGTCGCTCTCCCCCGTGCTGGCCGCCGCCTGCTGGCCGGCCGACGCGATCTGTTCCGGGCTCTTCAATTCCTTGATCGTACTTTCGCCGCCGACGTCGAGCGGTGATTGAGAAACGCGCGCGTATTTGAGGTGGATCACGCGCGTCTGCGTCTCCGATTCGTCCTGGATGGGTTTCGCGAAGATCGTGTAGACGTTCTGGCCTTTCCTTTCATAGGAGAGGTCGTTGGCGGCGACGATGCTGTCGAGCGCGTCTTTAGCCGGCACATGGTCGAGGATGATCGTGATCCTCTTGTTTTCGACCTCTTCGGTCGTGGCGAAATTAAGGCCCGACTGCTTGGAGAGGACTTTCAGCACGTCTTTCAGCGCGGCGCCGTCGAACTCCATCGAGACGATCGCTTCTTCGCCGGTCTGGGTCTCCTCGGCGCAGACCCCGCGCGGGACCCCGGCGGACGTCAGTGCGAAGCAAAACAAAACGAAGTGAACGCCAAACGATCTAAAAGTTTTCATTGAGCACCTCTCCTGAAACGGATGTAGAACTCCTTCTCGCTGTCCCGCATTTTCACGCCGTCTTTCTTGATCTCGACCACCTGGGCTTCTCCGACCTTGTCGCCGACCTTCACGATGTTGCCGTCGATGAGCGCCTGAGGTTTCGCCGCGTTCCAAATGATGCCTTCGAGCGTGAACTCCTTTCTTTTCGGCTTCTCCTGGGAGTTCGCTTCGGAGGCCAGGCCGAACGGGTCCCGGTAAAGCTGGCCCGAGTATTCGACGGCGACGGCCGGACCCGCGATCGCGCAAAGCGCGGCCAAGACGAGCGGTCCCGACCAAATGGCGTGGCGCATCATCGCCCTTCCTTCCAAGTATAGATGCTCAGCGAGATCCACATGTGAAGGCCCTGCTTGTCATCTTCGCTTGTCGGCAGGCTCACGTTCACGTTGCTGACTTTGATGAAGCGCGGGGAATTTTCAACCATGCTGATGAACTGCCCCAATTCATGATAACTGCCGCGTGCCTCTATCCGCAAGCTCATCTTTTTATAATCGGCGTCGGCCCCCATTTGGTCGGCGCCGGTCGGCGCCGCGGAAACGAGCGTGAGGCCGGCTTCGGCGGCCAGACGGTTCGACTCTTCGATCAGCCACGGAAGCTGTTGCGCCCCGGAAAAAGCCTTCTCGAAAATGGTCGCTCTGCTTTTCATCGCCGCGATGTTTTCGTTATCGGCCTTCTTAAGGCCAATGCCCTTTTTTTCGTTCTCGATGGCGTCGAGTTTATTGTGGACCGGTTTGATTAATAAAGA
>CAZCVC010000152.1:0-821 GCA_964502045.1 uncultured Planctomycetia bacterium
GAAGCCGTGGATCTCTCCGACGCCGTCAAAATTTAATCGACAAAGAAAGAGACCTAAAAGCCGCGCACGCACACTTGCGGTGAACTCACCGAGAAAAACATCGACCAGAACGTCACCCTCTGCGGCTGGGTCGACACCGTTCGCGACCACGGCGGGCTCGTGTTTCTCGACCTGCGCGACCGCTACGGCAAGACGCAGATCGTTTATTCCGGAAAGATCACGGATTACAAATCCGAACAATGCGTTCATGTCAAAGGCACGGTCAAACACCGCCCGAAAGGCACCGAAAACGCGAAGATCACGACGGGCCAGATAGAGATCGCCGAACCGGAGATAAGCTCTTTCAGCGAAGCGAAGCTTCCGCCTTTCGAGATCACGAAGAGCCGCGACACGAACGAGGACCTGCGCCTTCAATACCGCTATCTCGACCTGCGCAATCCTGAAGTCCAAAAAAACCTTTTTGCGCGCCACAAGGCCTGCCAGATCATTCGTCGCACGTTCGACAAACACGGCTTCATCGAAGTCGAGACGCCCATCCTCACGAAGTCCACGCCCGAAGGCGCGCGCGATTATCTCGTGCCGAGCCGTGTGAACCAGGGCGAGTTTTACGCGCTGCCGCAGTCGCCCCAGCTTTTCAAGCAGATCCTGATGGTGTCGGGCTTCGACCGTTATTTCCAGATCGCCAAGTGCTTCCGCGACGAGGACCTGCGCGCGGACCGCCAGCCGGAGTTTACGCAGCTCGACATGGAGATGTCGTTCCTCGAGGAGGACGATCTTTTTGCCGTTGTTGAGGGCGTACTTAAGGATATTCTGAAAGAGGC
>CAZCVC010000152.1:831-3958 GCA_964502045.1 uncultured Planctomycetia bacterium
ACGGTTTTCGCCGAGCTTTCCGGCGTCGAGGTGAAGACGCCGTTCCCGCGCATCACGTATCAGGAAGCGATGTCGAAATATGGAACGGACAAACCCGATCTGCGTTTTGGCCTCGAGATGCGCGATGTCACCGCCATCATGAAAGACCAGGATTTCAAAGTGTTCCGCGAGGCGCCGGCCGTCCTTGGCCTCAATCTCGAAGGCGCCGATTATTCACGCGGCGATATCGACAAGCTCACCGAGTACGCCAAGTCCGAAGGGGCGGGCGGACTCGCGTATTTTAAAGTGACCGACGCCGGCTTAGAGGCGCCCATCGCGAAATTCTTCAAGCCCGAGGCGCTTCAAAAGATCCGCGAAGCGTTTTCCGCGAAGCCGGGCGACGTCATCGTGTTCGCCGCCGACGAGACAAAAAAAGGGCAGAAGCTTCTCGGCCTTGTGCGTCTTTATTTCGCGCGTCAAAAAAGGCTCGCGAAATCCGGCGCTTTTCATTTTTCATGGGTCACCGATTTCCCGCTTTTCCAGTACGACGCCGAAGACAAGCGCTGGGTTAGCGAGCATCATCCGTTCACCTCGCCCCACATGGAGGACTGGAAGAAGCACAAGCCCGCCGGACAGCTAGACAAAATCCGCTCGCGTGCTTATGACCTCGTTTTGAACGGCAACGAGCTGGCCTCGGGCTCCATCCGTATTCACGACGAACATCTTCAGAAGGAAATTTTCGAGACAATAGGCCTCTCCGCCGACGAGATCAAGAATCGCTTCGGGTTCCTGCTCGGCGCGTTCCAGTATGGCACGCCGCCGCACGGGGGACTGGCGTTCGGCATCGACCGCCTGATGACGATCGCCCTTGGTCTCGAATCGATCCGCGAAGTTATCGCGTTCCCGAAGAATGCAAAGGCCGTCGACCCTATGACCAGCGCGCCTTCGCCGGTCGACGAAAAACAGCTGCGCGAGCTGGGGATCAAACTCCGGTGAGCCCCAAAGCCGCCATCAAGGTCCAGCGCAACAAGATCGCCGAGGGCATCCCCGAGGCGTGGGTGCGCCGCGTGGTCTCGACGACATTGGCCTCCGAAAAATCCTCCAAACGTTTCGTCAGCGTGCTGGTCACCAACAACAAGGAGATCCGCGCGCTCAATAAAAAATTCCTGAACCACGACTACGCGACCGACGTGATCTCTTTCGAGCCCGGCTCGGGGCACCCGGTCGCCAAAGAGGCCGACTATCTCGGCGACGTCGTCGTGTCGGTGGACATGGCCCAGTTCGTCGCCAAAGATCTCGGCATCCCCTGGAAAAAAGAACTCGCGCGGTATCTTGTCCACGGCACGCTGCATCTTCTGGGTTACGACGACCACGCGGCCGCCGACCGCGAGAAAATGTTCCGCCGTCAGGAAGATCTCGTCGAAAAGATTTTCAGTTAAACGTTCCCCCGGGTAAAAATGGCAGCTACGAAGACATTGGCGCTCGTCCTGGCCAAACAGGACTACCGTGATACGAGCCTTCTCGTGGATTTTTACACGCAGGAACACGGCAAAGTGAAGGGTATCGTCCGCGGCATCCGCGACGGCGGCCATCGCTACGGCTCGACGCTCGAACCTTTTTCGCTCAACGAGATCATGTTCTATAAAAGGAAACGCGGCGGCGACCTGCACCAGGTCACGCAGGTCGAGCTGGTCGACCTTTTCCCGGCCGTGCGCGAAGACCTCGAAAGGCTCGCATACGCGAGCTATTTTATCGAGCTCATCGACGAGCTGACCGAATCCGACGATATCCAGCCGGAGATATTCCAGCTTGCGCTCGACCTGCTGGCGTTCCTTTCGAGCGGCGCGTCGGCGAAGCGCGCGGCGAGGATATTCGAGATCAAGTTTTTCGAGCTGCTGGGCCTGATGCCCGAGATCAAGGCCTGCGTGATCTGCCGCACGGAGCTGCCGGAGCCGGCCTATTTCAGCGTGCCTCAGGGAGGCATCTTCTGCAAGAATTGCGCGGTCAAATCGCAGGGCTCGGCCCGCACCGGCGGCGCGGCGGTGGCCTCCACCGGCGTCGGCATTCCGGTCTCGCGCGGCGCGATCAACTTTCTCGAACACGCGCGGCGCGCGCCTGTGAAGGACCTCTACCAGGTGAAGGTCGCCAATGAGGTGGGCAGCGAGCTCGAAAAGGTGCTGCGGCGTTTCGTCGACTTCCACCTGCAGCGCAAGCTGAATTCGGTGACGTTCATGGAGAAAATGGGATTCCATTGATTCCGTCCGCAATTTCAATATAATAGGAAGCCCGATGAAAAATCTCGTCACTTTTCAGGAACTGATCGCGAAGTTCGGCGAATACTGGGCCAAGCAGGGCTGCGCCATCCTCCAGCCGTACGACATGGAAGTCGGCGCCGGCACGTTTCATCCGGCGACGTTTTTTGGCTCACTCGGGCCCGCGCCGCAGAATGTCGCTTACGTCCAACCGACCCGCCGCCCGACCGATGGCCGTTACGGCGAAAACCCTCTGCGCACGCAGCACTATTATCAATACCAGGTCATCCTGAAGCCCTCGCGTGAAAACGTGCAGGACCTCTATCTCGACAGCCTGCGCTACGCGGGCCTGAAGCTGGAGGAGCACGATATCCGCTTCGTCCAGGACGATTGGGAGTCGCCGACGCTGGGGGCCTCCGGACTCGGCTGGGAGGTATGGTTGGATAGCCTGGAAGTAACTCAATTCACCTATTTTCAACAGATTGCCGGTTTCCCGCTCAACCCGATATCCTGCGAGATCACTTACGGCCTCGAGCGCATCGCGATGTTCCTGCAGGGCGTGAACGACATGTTCGAGCTCCAATGGTCGAAGGACGTAAAGTACGGCGCGTTGCGCTTGCCATTCGAAAAGGAATACTGCCATTACAATTTCGAGGAAAGCAATATTGAGATGCTGCACCAGCTCTTTCAGATGTATGAAGCTGAGGCCAAAAGGCTTTTGTCAAAAGAAGTCCGCGTGGGGGACGACCGGTTTCCTTTGTCCGCGGAAAGCGCTCTCACCGATCAAGACCCCATTTGCCGGCAAATTTGGCGGCGGCGGCGCTTCTTTGGACTTCAGCCACTTGATGCGCGGGGTCTCGGTGGTGGAAATTGGGAAATGGCAAAAACTCGCAATC
>CAZCVC010000153.1:0-3946 GCA_964502045.1 uncultured Planctomycetia bacterium
GAACGCGCATTGTAAGCGTCGACCGCCTCTTGCAGCAGTTGAAGGTCCTTGTTCGAAAACCGGTTGTCCGAGAGCGACCGGTTCAGAACGTGCAACGAAAGCAGCATCAGAACAGTTTTCGCGGTGACGTCCACGGGCGTCACCATGCCGGCGCCCAGATAATCGAACGTCAGGTGAATTGGCATCTTCGAGATTTTGGAAAACGCGCCGCTGCCGGAGATCCGGGTGAACAGCTCATCGTAAGCCTTGTCTCGGATGTGCGAGGTCCTCAAAAGGCCTTTCAACTCGGCGATCCAACCGGCCAGCTCGGCATCCGGCGTCCGGGCCATGCGGCCTGCGTCGGGTTTCGTAATTTTCACGGTTCCGGCCGTGCCTCTTGTGCCGTCCGATCGGCGGAACGGCATTCCTTCCGGCACCCAGATCCGGTGGCCGAAATCCGCGCGCATCCGGCGCACGACGGGATGCGCGGCGGAAACGCCGGCGAGCGCCGTGTAACGGGAAATCCACCGCGGGCCGCTCGAGGCCGCCCGCAGCGCACGCACGCCGTCGGCGTTTCGGAAGCCGAACGTGTTCTCGCCGCCGACTTCGATCTTTTTCGCCTCTTTCGGCTTGCCGAGAAGCAGTTCTTCGTATTTGCGCTGGTTCGTTTCGGACGTCACGATCGGCGCTATCACCGCATAAGAATAATCTTTCTCGCGGAAAAGTTTCTTCAGGTGCTGGCTGTGATAGCCGCCGGTGATCAGCACGGCCACCTTCCGGTTTTCCTCTTTCAGAATTTTTTCGACGTTGTCCAAAAACATGAGGTCTCTGCGGTCCACCGACGCGTAAAACGCGGCCAGCGCGGCCTTGCCTTCCTCGACGGCGGGATCGTACGCGACCACATCGGCGAAAGCGTTCTGCTCAGCAAGCTTGCGGTTCAGGAACGCCAGGCAGCCGACCGTCGCGAAATCCGGCTCGTTGGTGCGAAAAAATTCGAAATCCTTGCTCGACATCTGGATGCGGTAGGCGGTGTCCAACAGCGCGACGTAACGGTCGATTGCCCGCAACATCAACATGTCCTCGGTGTCGGTACCGGCGCCGAGTACGGCGCGGTACACGCGGTCCTCGGCTTTCTCGGTTTCTTCCAGCAGGAGGTCAAGATCGAGGCGTTGGAATTCTTTCAGGTACTCGCCGTATTTTTGAAGGTCCGGATACGCGTCGAGACGCACACTCTTTCCTCCGGCAATATTAAAAATATTTTGAAAGAGGGTAAATTGAGAGGCCTTGGACGATCTTGCTTGATTAAATTTTTCGAGCTCGCCGCGAATTTTATCGCCGGCGCCGCGTTGGTGGAGTTTTTCCAGCAGCACGGCCTGCTCGAGATTGGCGGCCGTGAAATCTATATTTTTTTCGCGTTCTAACAGCGATCTCAATTTCGAGAGGTTCGGAAAATCTTCCAGCCCCACGCCGTTTTCGGAGGCCAGTTCGACCAGCCGTCCGGCGCCGGAGCCTCCTTCGGCGGATTTTTTCGTTTCATAGTCGGCGAGACTTTTCGGATAACAACTCGCTTTCAGCGTTTCGAGCGCATGACGCACGGTTTTCAGGTAGCGCAGGATATTGTCCCTTTGACCGGCCAGCGCGCCGTAGCTTTCGACGCTTTCCCGGTAAAGCGGCATGCTTTCGACGCCGCGGATCTTGAGGCTATGGTCCGAAACAAGGCTCAGGTATTCTTCGCCGGAGATGCGTCCTTCCACGAGCAGGCGCCTGGCGGCGCGAGCGGCGGCGGGCGCCCCTATTTTTTTCAGCGCCGACAGCGAACCCTCGGCCGGAGAACCGCCTTCGACGAGCACGAGCGTCACGCCGTAACGGCGGACGATGGCTTCCAGTGTGGCGGCGAGATTCTCTTGTCCGGAAAGGTTCGAATGGGCGTCCTGGATGTGAAGGATCAGCGTGTCGGAAGAGCCGCGGTGGATCTCCTTCAGGCTGCAGAATTCGAGGGGCGTTTGAAAGGTTTCGGGGTGCCGGACGAGTTCGTCGAACGCGCTTCCGGGCACAGAAGGGCCGGCCGGAGCCGCAAAAGAAAGCTCCGCCGAGAAGAAACTCAAGATCAGAAATAAAGCCGTTGCGCGGAATAGGGGTCTTTTCATAGTTTTGGTATAGGTGTAAGTATGCACGAGGAATTAATAAAATACAAATTTTGATACAATCCAAAAAGTGGCCATTTTCGTAGGGTCTGGTAAGAGGCCGGCGGCGTGACAGCCGGCCTGAAAATTGGTATATTACATCAAATCACTTTAAACGGAAGGAATCCCGAAATGAAAAAGATTTTTTGGCTGGTCGTATCGTTCCTGGCGTTCGCCCAGGCTCCCTCGTTCGCCGAAGACACCATCGTCGTCAAATCGATGCTCGGTAATCCCCACATCCAGCGCGGTTTCCAGAAGATCAGCGCACAGCCGGGTATGAAGCTTCAGACCGGAGACGTTGTCGTGACGTCGGCGGCGAACAGCCAGCTCGACCTGTCCGTGAACGGCCTGGCCGGATGCCGCGTGCTGCCAACGAGCGAATTCGTCGTCGTCGACGCGACAAGGACCGCGATGAAGGTGGAGATCAAGAGCGGCAACGCGATCATGAACCTGAAAAAGCTTCCGATGAGCTCGTCGTTCCAGGTCGAGACGCCTACGGCCGTCGCAACGGTGCGCGGAACTCAGTTCTGGGGCCGCGTGCAGCCGGCCACGCCGACGAACCTGGTGACGACGTTCGCGGTGCGCGAAGGCAAAGTGGAAGTGAAGGACAAGAAATCCGGGAAGGCAGTGCTGCTGAAAAAAGGTTTCGCGGTCGACATCGCCACAGACGGCTCGAAGCTGCCGGTGATCCGCCCCGCCTTAGACGGCGAGATGCAGGCAATGGCGCAGGCCTCGCAGATCAAGACCTCGGCTTAAGCGATTTCCTCGAAAATAATCTCGGGCGGAACGACGGCCTTGTCGTCCTCCTCGCTCCAGGCGCCGATGGATTTGAGCGCGCTGATCTCCTCGACGATGTCAGAAGGGCTCCACGAGACGAGCGTCCTCATACCCGGATCGGTCTGAAGGCCCGATGTGCGAAAAATCACGGTGAAGAAAAGTAGTGCGGCCGCGAACACCGGCACCAGCACGCGGAACCTCAGCGCCGGACTTCTCTGGTAAGAAAGGATTTCGGCGTTCTGCCGTTCGCGTATTTTTTCGGCCACGGAGAGGCTGAAACCCTTCAATATTCCTTCCGGCATCCGGGGTACCGCGTCCCTGAGCTTTTTCGAAAGTTTCTCATCCGTCCGTTCGAATTTTTTTTCGGCCATTTTCATTCCTCGGCGCCGAGATAAGGACCCAGCGCCTCTTTCATTTTCCGTACCGCCTGCCATAAGTGCGCCTTCACCGCGCCCGGCGATATTCCCATGTTTTCGCCGATCTCCCTGAGGCTCAGGCCCTCGAGGTACCGCAGCACGAACACATTTTTCTGCCGGAACGGCAGCTTCGCGATCGCCGCGTAGAGCTGCCCGCCGAGTTCACGGTTCAAGAGCGCCTCTTTAGCGTTTTCACCGCGGTCGGCGACGCGCTCTTCGGCCGCCGTTTCTGTTTCACCGCCGCCGCCCGAAAAGAACGAGATCGCGGCGCGCACTTTCTTCTTTCTCAGATGGTCCTTACAGCCGTTCGACAGGATCCGGTAAAACCACGTATAAAAGCGGCTCTCGGATTTGAACCCTTCTAAATTCTCGTAAGCCTTTACGAACGCTTCCTGCGCCAAGTCGCGCGCGTCTTCCCAACTGCCGGTCAGCGCATAGGCCCGCGCCACGGCGCGCTCCTGGTGGATCTCCACCAGCGCGCCGAAAGCCCTCAGGTCGCCCGAGCGGGCTTGCGCGATCAGTTCGGCTTCATTAGAAAGAGCTTCGTTTATGATCGACTCCTCATTACCTGATTATTTTCCCTTCTTTTGC
>CAZCVC010000154.1:0-3930 GCA_964502045.1 uncultured Planctomycetia bacterium
GCCAGCCCGAACGCGCCATAGCTCGAAACGATCGTCATCACGTGGATCGAGAGCCAGTAGTTCGAGCGCAGCACCGGCACCAGCACGTCGAGGCTCGAATCGATCGGCAAAAGATTGGCATAGACCATCACGAGCGCGCTTAAAAGAGAGCCGGCCGCCAGCGGCAGCGCGTTTTTCCTCAACAGCGAGAATCCCGCCGCGTAGATCATGAGCGCCCAGTTCATGAACACCATCGATTCGTACATATTGGAAACCGGCGGGCGCGAAAGGATGATGACGCGCAGGGCCAGGCCCGCGGAATGGAACGCGAGCGCCGCGAGGATCAGCGCGACGGCGGCGCGTCGCCGTCCGAACGTCGAGTACGCGAGAAATCCCAGGAAATAGAACGCGGCGGCCCACTCGAACGGCTTGGCCCGGTAGTACCAGACCTCGAGCGTGAGCTTCGTCCGCAAGCCGGCAGGCAGCACGTGCGCGGTCGCGGCCGCGCGCTTCAGTAAAGCAGGAAAATCTTTCAGCGGTTTCGCGGCCGAAAAAGGCGAGAACCACTCCTCGCCGTTAGCGGACGGCACGAAACGCAGGCTTTCACCCGAGGCGATCCCTTCGACGACCATCATCTGCGCGTAAAGCCTCTCGGCTTTCTGTTCGAGTTTCGAGGGCCGCATGTCTTTAGCGCGTTCCTTCTGCGATTGCTTCACGAGCTCGTGAACTTTTTCTTCCGACGAGCCGAGATCGTTCATCGAAAAATATTTTTTATCCGGGTCGAGCCCGAGGCGCATTTTCAGCTCCGGGTAGTCAACGGAGACCCATTCGAGCGCAGCGATGTTTTCCGGCGATGAGAGCGCCTCAATGAGCACATCGACGGCGGTCTTTTTTTTCCAGGTTTCGTGTCCGGCGATGATCTTCAGCGTCTGGCGCGCGAACGCATCGAACGGCTTCACGCGGCCGTTGTGCTGGATCGGGATCGCTTTGATATCCTCGGCCGCGCCGAAGGCCGGCGCCGACAAAGTGAGAAGAAGGGCAATGAGCAGGAGGCGGCGTTTCATCATCGGAAGATTATACTCCGCCGATCTTCTTTTGAATATCGGGATTGAAGAACGGGTGCAGGTAAAACAGAAGGATCACGCCGAGCAGGATAATGACGCCGCCTCCGTAGATGAGCCCGATGCCGGGATTTTTCGCGATCGTGAAAACCGACGCTTCGCCGCGCTCCGGGTGCTGGATGTAGGAAGCCTGAAAGATGCGGAAGCCGGCGTAGTCGAGCGGCTCGTTCATACGGATGGTTTTTTCGAGCGTAATATTTTTCACCGGGTCGTAAAGCGTCACGTCGCTTTCGAACGAGGCCGGGCTGGACGTGCCCGGATAGTCTTTTTTGCGGAAATCTTTTAGTGTCAGCTCGTACGGCAGCGGCGACTTCACCGGTTCCAGCGAAAGCGTGAGAGGCACGCCGGCGGTCCTGATCTCGACGGGCCCGGTTTCCGTGAGCCAGACGCTTTGCTGCTCATTGCGCGTCAAGCGCACCGCGAAGACGCCGCCTTCGCCGGTTTTTTTGATCTTTTTCACGATGGACGCGTGATGGTACATCTGTACTGCCGTCACCGTGATGTCACGCCAACCGGTCTCGATCTTGTCCTTGAGCTTCAAGCTCCCATTTTTCGAAAGGCCATTCGACGAATAGACCTCGTAACGCCAGCCTTGCTCTGAGGGATAGAGCACCAGCGCCGGTCCGGCCGGCACTTCGTCCGCAGGCGCTTCGATGGACACCTTCAAACCGAAAAAGTCCGCCGATTTTCCTCCACGCAGAGATGCGAAATCGGGGAATATCAGGAATTTTGTGTGATATTCAAAGCGGTTGGCCCCGTCCGTCACCTGAAATTCGACGGCGGGGTTGAACGGGCCGCCGGCCGTGTCCACGACGCCGTCATTCTCGATCTTCGCGCGGGGAAGATAGCGGAAGTCCAGGAAGCGCAGCCCCGATTTTCCGAGCGCGGTGCCGTCTTCGATCACCGGGCCGAGCTCTTTATCCCAGACTTCTTCGCCGGATCTCTTCACGACAAGCCGGACGGCCGGCAGGTCCGCAGCGCCGGAGGACATTTTTTTCAAAATGAATTTCGCCGGGCCGGCTTCTTTCGTGAAAGAGCGCGGGTTGTCCGCGTCTTCGCCGATCAGTGTGATCTTTTCTTCGAAACCCATCATTTCGCTCGAAACGGCCAGGTGGACCGCCGGGTTTTTGCTGCCGTCCGATTCGACGAGAAAGCGGGTCACCGACGCGTGCACGAGGATCTCCGCGACGGAAAGGCCGCCCGAATATTTTCCGGAGAAGGGGACCGGAACGGGCAGGCGCTTGGCGCCGGATCTCAGGTTGAATGTCTCCGTTTTTCCGGCGGGGTCCGAGGCCGTCAGGACAAAACCGGTCTGAACGATGTGGTTTTTCGTCTCGTGTTCGAACACGGTCATCTGACCTTCGACGCCCCAGCCGCGCGAAAGAAACGCGCCGATCAGCAGCGTCAGGATGCCGACATGCGTGATGACGAAACCGGTGTGGTGTTTTTTATAAGGAAAACGGGTCAGCGCCGCGCAGAACAGGTTGATCCAGAGCAGGCCCATGAAAACATCGAACCAATACGCGGTGTAAAAATTTTTTTGCGCGAACGGCGTGCCGTAAACGGATTCGAAGATCGTCGAGGCGGAAAGGATCAGCGCCAGAGACACGATCAGCGTGATCGCGAATCGCAAAGAGCCGAGAAATTTTACTAGAGGCATAGCGGACATTATCGCGGATACGGGCGGTCAATTCAAGGAAAAGGGGCCGATCTCTTGATTCGATAAAAATAACCGGAAAGTCGCCAACCGAATCAGGTCAAAAAACTCACTTAATCCATAACTACCTGTTATATATAGGGTTATATGTGTAATGAAAACTCACTAATACTTGTAATTACTAGTAATATAATGTAAATTTATACTATAAGTTAAAATTGATTAAATATGATGAAAATGAAAAAGCGATTCTCCCTCAGATGTCTTAGTTTACTAATAGCCGCGGGCGTGGCTTTCCAGCCCGTTGCCTACGCGCTGCCGCAGGGATATACCGTGGAAGCGGGCACGGCGACGTTCGATAATTCGGACCCGAACACGCTGAGCATCCACGTCTCCGACAACGCGATCATCAACTTCAATTCTTTCTCGATCGGCAACAACGAGACCGTGCGTTTCTTCCAGGACCAGTCCACGAGCTCGGTGCTCGGCCGCGTGACCGGCGGCTCGGCGAGCGACATCTATGGCTCGCTTTTCGCGAACGGCTCCTTTTTTCTCGTGAACACCGGCGGCATCAATTTCCACGAAGGCGCCAACGTGCAGACGCACAACCTCATCGCCTCGACGCTGGACATCCAGAACGCGATGTTTCAGAGCGGCCGGTATGAATTCGAGAAACAGGCCGGCTCTAACCCCGGGAAGATCCTGAACGAAGCCGACATTACGACGAACGGCGGCTCGATAGTGCTGCTGTCCGAAAGCATCGATAACCGCGGCACGCTGCGCGCCAACCTCGGCTCGGTCGTGCTCGGGATCGGCGAGCGCCAGGTGCTCTCGTTCGACTCTAACGGCACGATCAACCTCGTCATCGACAAGGGCCTCACGGATTCCGTGAACAATTCCATCCAGAATTCGGGCGTCATCCAGGCCGACGGCGGCACCGTGCTGATATCGGCGAAGGCTTTCAACCGCACGATGGACACGCTGATCAATAGCACCGGCGTCATCGCGGCCGAGCGCGTCGTGGAGAAGAAAGGTAAGATCGTGTTCGAGTCGAACGGCGCCGTGCGCACGGACGGCTGGGTCCGCACGACGAACCTGAAAGTCAACGAGGGCACGCGCGTGCACGGCGGCCGCGCCAAGATCAAGGTTGAAGGCGACTGGGAAAATAAGGGC
>CAZCVC010000155.1:0-3907 GCA_964502045.1 uncultured Planctomycetia bacterium
GCAGCGTCGGTCTTCTGGGAGGACGCGAGGTCCACCAGGGCTGATGCGTTTTTTTGAAAGGAACCTCGAAGCGAAAAACGGCGCAGGTCCAGACGGGCGTAGGTTGCGGAAAAAAAAGAGCCCTCGACAAAAATATGCGCCTCTTCAGCCAGCAGCCAGTACGGTTCGCTGCCGGTGCCCCCGGCCCGGAGACCGTGCAAGCGCGCGCTGCTCCACCCCGTCAGTTCGGCGGTTGCGACGTCGATGCGCATACCGGCGCGGGCCGACAGACAGCGTGATAGCAGCAGCGCCACGTTCTGAGGGCGCAAAGCGATAAAAAGGATCAGCGCGATCGATGCGGCCAGCACCGTGAGTCTCAACGCATTTTTCATCGGTTCTTCTTGATGAGCCGCAGCAGTTTGGGGTCGTCGAGCACCTTCACGAACGCATCCACGACGCGCGGGTCGAACTGCGTGCCGCGGTTGCGCGAGAGCTCCTCCATCGCGTCTTCGATCGAAGCCTGGCTGCGATACGGGCGCCCGGAGATGATAGCCTCGAATGCGTTCAGCACCGAAAAGATGCGCGCGCCGATCGGGATCTTTTCGCCGACGAGGCCCTTCGGATACCCGGTCCCGTCGAATTTTTCACGTGAGTAAAGGATGATCGGCGTGACCGATTTGAGGTTCTCGAAATGCTCTACTATGCGCGCGCCCTGGATCGGGTGTTCGCGCAGCAGCTTGAACTCGTCGCCGGTCAGCTTACCGGACTTCCTCAGGATCTCTTCGGGAATGCCGACCTTCGCCGTGTCTTTGAGGAGCGACGCGTAGTGCAGCGCCTGCGACTCGTCCTCGTTCAAGTGTAGCTTGAGGCCGATCGCCGTGGCCAGCCTGAGGAAAAGCTCCTGCGACAGGCTGCCTGTCGTCGCCTTCGTGCCCAGAATGACGGCCAGCGACTGTATCGTTCCGAGCGTCACGCGGCGCTGCTCTTCGTAAAGCTGAGCGTTCTTGATCGCGATGACAGCCTCCTCGGCCAGCGTCGTCAGGATCTCGAGGTCGAAATGGTTGAACGGCTTTTTGTCCTTCTTGTCGCGCACGAGCACGACGCCCATCAGGTCCTCGTCGATGAGCGGGATGCAGATGAATTTTTTCCGGAGAAGCATATCCGATGTCCTTGCGACGCGCCCCTCGACGCCCTGACCGAACGCGATGCGGGCCGGCTCCTTGCCGCCCTTCGGAAAGCCCACGCGCGCCTTGCAGATGAGGAACTCGCGCTTGAGTTTGACCCGGCGCGTGCCGCCGATGCCGGCGTTTTCGACGAGATAAATCGAGCAGCGCTGTACGCGCAGCACCTGCGCGGTCAGGTGGCCGAGGCGCGAGACGAGCTCGTTCAGGTTCAGCGTCGAGTTGATGATGCGGTGCACGGTATGCACGGTCGAAAGCGCGATCGCGCGCGGGCGCAGCGTCGCCGAGAGACGGTTGATCTCTTCAGCGCGGTAGGAAGTTTCGAGAAGCAGGTTCACGTAGCCGGCGACGAGGTCCAGCGGCTCGGGACGGGTTTTTTTACGGATGCCCGAAAGCACGAAGTACCCGAGCAGCCGCGAGCTCACCGACAGCGGCACGCAGAAATGCGTTAGGCCTTTCGGCTCCTCGAACAGGAACGGCTGGCCCTTGTCCGCGTGCCGCTTCAACGACGTCGAAATACGTCCGGCGCTATGGAACGGCCGTGCATCGCCGGGGTCGTTGATGCGGTAGCTCTCGCCGTCCAGCTTCGAATAGAACCACCAGACCGGGTTGCCCAGCTCCGAATGCATCGAGGCCTTGAGCTTCTGCATTCCTTCGTGCTTTAAGAAATGGCTTAATATCTCTTTATGGTTGTTCGATGCGTCTTCCATTTAGACCCTTTCGAACGGCTCGAAAAACTTGCGGTACTCGTCCTGCGCGTAGCGGTCGGTCATGCCCGCGATATAATCACATACGACGCGCGGCACCCCTTCGGATTTGAGGCGTTTCTGGCTGCCCGGAGGGAGCTGTTCAGGCCGCGCCAGATACACCTCGAAAAGCGCGCGGATGAAGCGCCTCGCCTTGTCGGACATGCGCACAACGCGGTAGTGCCGGTAAAGCCGCGCCCTCAGAAACTGCCGCAGCTCTTCGCGCTGGGCCGCGAGCCCCGGACTGAAAGATATGGCGAAAGACGCATGCTTCGGGGCGTCCTTCGGCGTGCGCAGCCGCAGACGCGCGATGTTTTTCTGCGACTGTTTCAAGAGGTCCGACACCTCGAGGTTGATGAGCCGGCGGATGATCTCATAACGGTGTACGGCCGGCGAAATGCCAGCGCCGGTCTTCATCCCCTTTTTGGCCAGGCGCCAGAGCGCCAGCTTGTTCAGGTCCGCCTCTTTGATGAGTCCCGAGGCCAGGCCATCGTCCACATCATGATTATCATAAGCTATTTCGTCGGCCAAATCCACGACTTGCGACTCGAGTATCGGAGACAGGAATTTCTCGAATTTTCCCATCCCGCGCTTTTCCGCCTCTTCGGCGAGCTCCGGATGCTTGAAAAGACCGACGCGCGACTCGTAGGTGAGATTTAGGCCGCGAAAACCGATGTAGTTTTCTTCAAGATGGTCGACGATGCGCAGGCTCTGAAGGTTGTGGTTGAAGCCGCCGTGCTCCTTCATCAGGCCTTCGAGCTCGTCCTCGCCGGCGTGCCCGAACGGCGTGTGTCCCAGGTCGTGCGCCAGCGTGATCGTCTCGACAAGGTCCGCGTTGAGCCGCAGCGCGCTGGCGATAACGCGCGAGATCTGGCTGGCTTCCAGCGAATGCGTCAGGCGCGTGCGGTAATAGTCGCCCTCGTGGTTCACGAAGACCTGGGTCTTGTACTCGAGGCGCCGGAACGCGGTCGAGTGGATGATGCGGTCGCGGTCGCGCTGATAGGCGGTGCGGTAAGGGTGCTCCTTCTCCGGGTGCACGCGGCCCTTCGAGTCGCCGCTCTTGCAGGCGTATGGCGCCAGCAGCTGCCGCTCTTCCCTTTCCAACTGGGGGCGCAGGCGGATGCTCATGGTCGCGCGCGCTGGATCCGCTTCCAGAGCTCGTCGAGAGACTCGGAGATCACCTTCTCGCCGGCGACGACAGGCATGAAATTCGTGTCGCCGTTCCAGCGGGGCACCAGATGGAAATGCACGTGCTTGTCGTAACCGGCGCCGGCGACGCGGCCCACGTTCATGCCCATGTTGTAGCCATGGGGCTTGAGAATGCGGTCGAGCAGCGCCTTGGATTTTTTGACGTATACGAAAAGCTCCGACCATTCCTGGGTCGTCATGCGCTCGGGGGAATCCAGGTGCCGGTACGGCGAGACCATCACGTGTCCGTTGTTGTAGGGGTAAAGGTTCAGCATCGAGAAAACGGTCTTTCCGCGGTCGACGATCAGACTTTTACGGTCATTCCGGGATTTCGGCAGGCGGCAGAAAATGCAGCCTTTGGGCTTCGGATGCGCCAGAAACTTACGGCGCCACGGAGCCCAGAGCTTATTCATGAAAAACGATCGGTGGCTTCCCGTAAAGGTCCATCAGCAGGTTGATGCGGGAAAGGCCCAGCGTGAGCACATGCTTCTCCTTGGCGAGCAGCTTGCCGTTGTCGTCGATGCCTTTCAGCGCCAGCAGCACCTTCGTGTGCGCGGACCGCGTTTTGGAGGTGCCCTGCACAAGATCCATGACTTCTTTTTCGGTGGCCTTCTGTTCGGTCACCTGGCAAACCCAGCAGCGGCCGTGTCCGCGCGCAACGATGCGACCGACCTGTTCCCGTCCCGGCACGGACGCGGCGGGGCCCAGCACTTCGGTAAAATGAGGCAGCTTCCTTTTTTTCTCGCCGAACTCGACTAGGTCGTTGCGGAACTCGGAAAACAGCCCTTCGACGCGCTGCACGACGCCGAGCGC
>CAZCVC010000156.1:0-3906 GCA_964502045.1 uncultured Planctomycetia bacterium
CACTCGGCGTTCGTCTTCACGACCGGGTCGACGTACTCGGAGCGGCCCGTCGAGGCGTTGAAGATTTCGATCTTATCTCTCATTTCAGCCCCTGCCGAAAGCGGCATCAGTAACAGCGTTAAGATGATAGTCAGGATTCTCATAGCCTTCGGGGCCTCTGACTTAACATACGAAAAAACGGGGCCGACGGATGGGCCTATTTCGAGACAAAAGGACCTAAGCTTTGATTTTGAAGATGGAATAGGCCTTCAGGCCCCTTCGGGGACCGGCATAGCGAAGCGACCAGCTATAACTTTGGCCCGGTTCGAACGTCTTGCCGTCGATGAGCACGGATTTCTGGTCGATCGAAATTTCCTTCGCCAGGATCATGTACGGTTCATAAGGCTGTGTACCTTTGTAGATCGCGAAATCGTAATGGTCGAACGCGCCTCCCTCGGTCCCCCACCGGAATTCGAGCTTGCCTTCGGCGTTCAGCACGGCCACATCGCCGGGTGAAAGCAAACGGGGCAGCGGCGCGTCCCCTTTGCCGCCGCCGGCTAGGACCGGGACGGCAAGCAGAACGGCGAGAGAGAAAACGGCGGCGATTTTTTTCATGTCATGGGCTCCTTTTTAATTGTTAGGCGCGAAAAAAATCACGGACGACGGCGCAGACCCGGTCGATGTCCTTCAGCGACATTTCGGGATATATAGGTAGAGAGATGAGCCTCTGCGCTTCCCTTTCGGTCACCGGCAGAGAAGCGGCGCGGCGGGCCAAACCCCGGTAGGCGACCTGCCGGTGGATCGGGACCGGGTAATGGATGTTGGTCCCGATGTCTTTTTTGGCAAGGTATTCCCTGAGCGCGTCGCGCCGGTCCGTCCGTATCACATAGAGATGGTGCGCGCTGGCAAAGCCCTTGCGCTCGGTGAGGATCTCAACGTCTTTAGAGCTTTTCAGATGCGCCGTGTAGCGCGCGGCCAGCTGCCGCCGCTTGTGGTTCCAACGGTCGAGGTAGCGAAGCTTTACGTTCAGGAACGCGGCCTGCAGGGCGTCGAGGCGCGAGTTCATGCCGGTCACCAAATGCTCGTATTTCACGATGGAGCCGTAGTTGCGGTAAAGCAGGAGCTTGCGGTAGAGCACCTTGTCATCGGTCGTGACGAGTCCGCCGTCGCCGAGCGCGCCAAGGTTCTTTCCCGGATAGAAGCTGAAGCAGCCGATGTCTCCGAAGCTGCCGCAGCGCTTCTTCCCTACGGCCGCGCCGTGCGCCTGGCAGGCGTCTTCGACGACGAAAAGTCCCTTGCGCCGGCACAGCGCCAGAAGCGGCTTCATGTCGACGGGCTGGCCGTACAAATGCACGGGAATGACGGCACGAGTTTTGCGCGTCAGCGCCTTTTGGACGGATCTCAGATCGACCAAAAGATGTTTCGGGTCCGCGTCGGCGAAGACCGGTGTCGCGCCGACCGACGAGACGGCCAGCGCCGTCGCGATGAAGGAGTTGGCCGGAACCACTACCTCGTCGCCGGGGCCGAGATCCAGCACGCGCAGTGCCAGCGATAGAGCGTCGAGGCCCGAGTTGACGCCGACCGCATATTTCGAGCCGGTGTAGCGCGCAAAATTCGTTTCGAACTTTTCAAGCTCTGCGCCGAGGATGAAGTCGGCGTTCAGCAAGCCCTTGAGGAACACCGCGTCGAGCTCGCGCCGGAGCAAGCGGTTCTGTTTTTTTAGGTCGAAAAACGGGATCAGTTTCATCCCGCCCATCCAAGATCGGTATTAAACATACGCGGATGGGCGGGATTCATCGGCCGCGGACGGGCACGACGGTGTTTTTGGTCTTGCGGTAAGAAATGCCACAGGCGCAGCGCGCTTTCGCGGCGGAAAAGCGCAGTTTTCGGCGGCAGCGGCAGACCCAGCCGCGCACGCGCGCCGGACTGCCGTAGGCCAGCGCATAAGCCGGCAGGTCGCGCGTGACGACGGCGCCGGCGCCGACGAGAGCGAATTCGCCGACCGTGACGCCGCAGACGACGGTGGCGTTGGCGCCGATGGAAGCGCCGCGGCGCAGCCGGGTCGGCGTCAGCGTGAAACCGGGATTGCGGCTCATCGGCCACAGATCGTTCGTGAACGCGGCGTTGGGCCCGATGAACGCGTCGTCTTCGATCGTGACGCCTTTCCAGACCGAGACGCCGTTCTTCACGGTGACGCGGTCGCCGATGCGGGCGCCGCCCTCAACGAACGAATGGTCGCCGAGGCTCGAGTCGCGGCCGACGCGAGCGCCCTTCATCACGTGCGCGAACGCCCAGACGCTGGTGCCGGATCCGACGTCCTTTTTAGAGTCGACGAGGGATTTGGGATGGAAATAGGCGGCGCGCTTTTTTTTCAAACTGGCTCCTTAAATAAACTTGATGCGTCTGGCCGCGATCATGCACATGCCCAAGAGCAGCATGCCATGACGGAAACGGTGTATCTTCGTCGTGCCGTAGTGCCGTTCGTAATAGCGGACCGGCACCTCGACGATATGGCGGTTCTGCTTCGCGGCGCCGAACAGCAGATCGAAATCCCCGAACGGGTCGAAATCGCCGAAATACGCGCGGTTCTTCACGATGTTCTCGTAGTCGGAGCGCCACAGCGCCTTCGTGCCGCAGAGCGTGTCTTTGATCCTCTGACCGAGCAGGAACGTGAACGCCATGCTGAAAAACTTGTTGCCGAGGATGTTCAGAAAGCGCATCGCCTGTTTTTCCATCGGGTAGACGAGCCGCGTGCCGTTGATGAATTCGCCGCGGCGCGACACGAGCAGGTCGTAGAACTTCATCGTGTCCTCGGGCGCCACCGAGATGTCGGCGTCGAGGATGATGAACACGTCCCCTTCCGCCTTGTCGAACGCAATGCGCACGGCGTTGCCCTTCCCCGTCGGTCCCGTCTGGTCGAAAATGCGGATGTTTTTTTCAGGGAACATTTTCCGCACGCGCTCGAGCTCTTCCTTCGTGCCGTCCTTCGAGCGCCCGTCAACGCAGACGACCTCCATGCCGGCCGGGAACTGCGGGATACGGCGCATGAGCTCTTCGATGTTGCCTTTCTCGTCCTTGCAGGCAACGATGATGGACGCTTTCGGCTTCGGCGCGGGTTCCTTTGGGTCGGGAGCGGCGATGATGAAGTGCAGCAGGCAGAGTTTTTCGAAGACGGGCAGGTTGGAAAAAAAGCGGTTCACGAACTCGGAGAAGAGAGGGATGTAGACCGGAAAGATCAGTTTGCGCGCGCGGCCTATCGTCCGGAAACCCGAGATCTGAAGCAGGTTCTGCAGGTCATCCAGCGACAGCCAGTTCTGGATCTTCTGCTTCATGCGCAGCCGCAGCTTGCTGCCGAGCGAAAGCGCGGGTTCCCAGAGGTAGTTGTAATAATCGATGATGACGCGCGTGGAAGGCGTGCAGACCTGGTGCAGGTTCTCAAGCACCGCCTGCACATCGTAGAGATGGCCGACGAGGCCCGAGAGAATGACGTAGTCGAATTTTTCGTCGAGCTTGAACGTTTCGCCGAAATCCTGGATGAATTCGACGTCCGCGTACTTTTTTTTCGCCAGGCGCACGAAGCGGCTCGAGGCGTCCAGGCCGAGGCCGCGGGAGGGTTTCAGCGCCGCCAGAAGTTCGCCGTCGCCGGAACCGATCTCGAGCACGCGGCTACCGGGTGGGACGAAGAAGCGGTAGTAATCGATGATCTTCCGGTGATAATACCGGTTCTGGTTTTTCCAGGGCTTGCGCCGGACCGCCGTCGCGTCGAACGCGACCTGCGTTTCTCTGAGCGAATGTTCCAGCCTTCGATCCAACCCTGCCATCCTTTCCGGCCGCTTTTCGCGGGGCCTATGTCAGGATAACTCCCTGCCCCACGAATGGCAATCGAAAAAGGACTAAACCGCGACTTTCCAGAGAGGCAGATGGATG
>CAZCVC010000157.1:0-3891 GCA_964502045.1 uncultured Planctomycetia bacterium
AAAAGGCCCTGCATGAACTCGGGCCGGCCCATGAAAAGGAACAGCAGCGGCCGTAGGAACAGCCAACATAGAGGGTCCAGGAGAAGCAGTCGGGACGTGACATTTTTCCAGACGAAAAAATAGAGATTTCTCTGGTTGATCGTCAGCAGACGCGATGGGCTGTAAGTTTTTTTGAACGTGGCCTGCCCTTTGTGGTTCATGCGGCTCGCCGGAACGTAATAGCTCTTGTAGCCCGCTTTCCACGCGCGGTAGCAAATATCCATGTCCTCGACGGTGCCGGGCAGGTAAAGGTCGTCATATCCTCCGAGTTTTTCGAAATAGACTTTGCGGAACGCCCCGAACCCTGACTGCATCGTGTAGGACGGCTTGTCGATCTTCTCCTCGTAGCCCGGAAAACGGGTCTCGGCGCCGGGCATGCCGTGATGCCAGTGAATTTTTGCCAGACTTCCCTCGTACTGCGCGCCGTCGAACGTGAACGTCTTCGGCGCGGCCATGAACGCGTCGATGTCGTTCTTGAACACGTCGATCAGAGGCGCCAGGAAATCCGGATCGGCCTTCAAGTCGCTGTTCAAGAGCACGACGACGTCGGCGTCCGACTGCGCCACGGCCTCGTTGAACGAACAAAGCACGCGGTTCTTGCAGTGAAGGATGCGTACTTGCGGAAAATTGGCCTTCAGCACCGCGACGCTGTCGTCTTTCGATTCGTTGTCGATGACGGTGACCGGGCATATCACGGGACTGCGCTTGGCGGCCTCGAGGATGGACGGCAGGCACTCAAGCAGGAGTTCGCGGCCGTTGTAGTTCAGCACGAAAATTTCGGCTTTAATGATCAGCATTCGTGCTCCGCTTTTTTAGGATGAATTCGACGGTGTCCCCGGCCCCGAAAACATTCACGGCGAAACAGTACGGAAAGAGCAGGAGCTTCAGGACCTCGCAGTCCCAGAAACCCGCGGCGGCGCCCAGTTTCAATTTTGCGCCTGTGATCGCCTGATAAACGTAAAACAGGCTTCCAAGCACGCTGAAGGAATTTTCAAGCGTCCGCGAAGAGGCCGTTTCGAGCCCCGCGGCGGCGCTGAGCGCTGAAAAATTCTTCCGTGAGAAGCCGTAGATATGTCTCGGCGCGTCCCAGTGGATCCAGAAACGGCCGAAAACACGCCGGGTCAGCGACGCCGTGTTCGGGATCTGCAGGCGGATCTCCCCGCCCGGCTTTAAAAGCCGTGCCGCCTCGGCCAAAAGCCTGTCCGCGGCCGCGACGTGCTCCACGACGTGCGAAAGATGGATGTGATCGAACGAAGCGGCCTCAAAACAGGCCTCCCACAGATCGCCGCAGAAAGCCCGGGCTTCCGGATTTTTTTTCTTCAAGCGCTCGAGCGCATTGCCGTCGATATCGACGCCGGTCAAACGGCATCCTTTTTTATTTTCTTCCAGCAGATAGCGCCCGTCCCCGCAGCCGACGTCCAGCACCGATTGGCCGGGCCTGAACGAGGCGTCGCGGTTCTGCCCCAGGATCTTCGAATAAAAAAGGGCGTTCGCGCCCCGGAACGGGTGCCTGAGATAATAGCCCTTGCCGCGCGGACCCGCGCCGCCTGCCGTCTCGGAGGCCTCGTAAGAATAATAATCATTCGGGTAATACGCGCCCAGCTTTTTCTCATCCAGCGCCGGACGGTAAACCGCCAGGCCGCATTCCCGGCAGCGGTAAAAATCGAATTCTCCGGCCAAATGATGCATGCGGTCCCTATTTTTAAAAAGAAAACTAAATTCATTTTTTCCGCAGATCTTGCAGGCGGTCTCAGGCTTTTTTGGCATGTCTGCGCGCCTTTTGATAGATCGTAGGTAAAAAACAGTCCGCAGTCCCGAACAAAACATCCTTCAGGGAATCGTTCCTGAGGAATAGAAAATAAGGCAGGTATTCCGGCATCGCCCCGCGGCCGGCTTTAGAGTACAGTTCCGCGAACGCCGCGATCCTTTTCCAGTCGATCATTTTAAGTTTTGCGCGATGCGGTTTGAGCGCCTCAAGCCTCGCCCAAAGGAAACGTGAAAACTCCTCGCGGGAATCACGCGCCCGGTAAAACGCGCCGATCGTGTTGGACGCATGCTGGCGGTAGCGCACGAGCTTTTGCCGCGTATAAACCAAGCGCCCCAGGCCCGCCGCGAGCGCCTGCGCCAGATGGTCGTGCATAAACGGCGTCTCGTCCAGCACAGCGGCGCGGTTCGAGGCCATGAAAACCGGATCGCGGAAACAGGTCGAGATCATGTCGGCCACCGGCCGGCGGAACAGCATCGAGCATCCCGGCGAAATATTTTTCAAAAGCGCTCTCTCCCCCAGCTCGCCGGCGAACGGCGCGATCTTGCTTCCCTCCCAAAACGAGCCCCGCGGACGCTCGGCTGCCTCGTCGAAAATTTCGAGGTCGGAATACGCGAGCATGTTGCGGGAGTTTGAGTTTAAAAGCCGCAGAAGCGTTTCGATCTTTTTCGGTTCCCAGACGTCGTCCTGGTCCGAATAAGCGACGCATTCGCCGCGCGCCAGCGTGACGGCTTTCATGAAATTAGAAACGAGGCCCAGCGTCTTTTCGTTGCGGTGCGGCCGGATGCGCTTGTCTTTGGCGGCCAGCGCTTCGATCAGCGCGTAAGTCCCGTCCGCCGACGCGTCGTCACAGATCACGAGCTCGAGGTCGGCATGGGTCTGAGATAGCAGGCTTTCGAGCTGCTCGCGGAGGAACCGCTCCCCGTTATAGGTCGCCATCACGATGCTGATCAGCGGGGTCACGGGACTTCCTCGCGGCCACGGAGACGGCGCGCAATGAGCGCGCTTGGCTTCTCCGGGCCGTCGTTCAGGCAATGGCGGCGCGCTTCTTCCAGACGCCCCAGCGGCTTGAAGCCGTTTTTCGCGCTTTCTTTGAGCGCCGACGCCAGTTCGTCCGGCGTCGAAGCGCTGACATACACTCCGTATTTCTGAAATTCTTCCATCGGCGGCCACAGAAGCCCGTCCTCCAGGCAGATCACCGGCTTTTCCATCGCCAGCGCGTCGACGCCGAACGTGGAATGATGGCTGATCACGAGGTCGGCGCCGCCCGCGAGCACCAGCGGATCAAAATCCTTCACGACATGCATGTGGCTGGCGGCCTTCTTTTTCAGCCAGTCCTGGTAATACGCCATATCGGGATCGCCGTGATGGAGCTTCACGATGAATTGAAAGTCCGTCAGCCTCGCGGCCGTCTCGAGCGTCCAATCGATCGTTTTCTGGACGAGGTCCTCGTAAAGAAAACTGATGATCACGCGCCGGGCATGGGCGGCGTAAAGCACGACAGGTTTTGAGGCGTCGAACCGGAAAGCTTTGACGATGCGGGCGCGGCAGGCGGGCCGGTCGTTTTTCCGGTAGCGCTCGAACCATCCGCATCCCGTCGCGACCGCCCGGTCCGGCTCGCATCCCCAGGCGATCAGTTTTTTCCGCCCCTCTTCTCCCCACGCAAAAATCTCGTTGGCCGTCAAAGGAAGAAACCCGGCCTTACCGCCGAGCGCGCCGTGGCAATGCACGTAAGTCTTCACTCCGTACTGACGCGCCGTCTGGCAAAAAATATTTTTTAAAACCGAAATGTCCTCGTCGAGCAGGGCCGACCGCAGGTTTTTGGCCGTTTTGAAAAAATCGTGCATCCGGTCGACGCGCGAAATAAGCTTCGGCAATTCGTTCTTGAAATAATAACGCATCCTTTCGGCGCAGAAAACACCGGCCTGGAAATCTCCCTCGGTCCAGCCCTGAAAAGGATCCTGCTTTTCCGTAAGCTCCTGATACGGCTTCGCCGCTTCATCTGCCGGCGCGTCGGGGGCTGCGTCCTGATAATAGGCGCTCCCCCGCGTGACCGCCCGCAAAAGCGTTTTCGGGGACTTGTGCGA
>CAZCVC010000158.1:0-3837 GCA_964502045.1 uncultured Planctomycetia bacterium
CATCGGAACCTTCTGTCCTCCCGCTTCCATTGCGGTCCGGGCAGAAGATTCCGACACCGCGCCACCCGTCGCCGACGCTATATCTTCTTCCAGATGGTCCCGTCTTTTGAATCAATCAGCTCCACGCTAAACTTATCCTTTATCTCGGCGCGGAGCTGGTCAGCCAGTTTAAAATTCTTATCTTTTTTAGCCTGATCACGCTTAGCGATAGCAAGTTTGAGATCGGAATCGTTGACATCCCCTGCCTTCCTATTGAATGAAATGCCGAAAACTTTTTCTGAAACTTCTGAAATAGCGGTAGCTACGCTTATCATTTCGGTCGGCTCTTGATTTTTATAAGCCATATTAACAAGGCCGTGCATCCAGGTCATTGTATCAGGAGTATTAAAATCGTCATCCATACGCTCTCGAAATATTTTTTGAAAGGTTTCAACGGATCGAGCGTTACCTTTGTAGCCTTCCTTGAGCTTTAAATCAACATTGAAGAAAAATTCTGAAAATCTCTTGAAAATCGAACTCTCCATCCTCATCTTTTCCAGCGAATAGTCAAGTGGCGCACTGTAGTGCGTGCCGAGAAACAATAATTTTAACTCTTCTATCCCCGTAGCGCCTGAGGCGGCAACCTGTGTCAGCGTGATGTAATTTTTGAGCGATTTTGACATCTTCTTCTCTTCGACAGTGATAAGCCCGTGATGGACCCAGTAGCGCGCAAACGCGCTTCCCGTGACGGCCTCCGATTGCGCGATTTCATTCTCGTGATGAGGAAATATAAGGTCGCGGCCGCCGCCATGAATGTCGAATGTCTTGCCCAGATACTTCATGCTCATTGCGGAACACTCGATATGCCAGCCCGGCCGGCCGTTCCCCCAGGAGCTGGGCCAATACGGCTCGCCCTCTTTGGCCTTTTTCCAAAGCGCGAAATCCAGAGGTTCGCGCTTTTTCTCGTTCTTATCGACGCGCACGTTCTCCAGCATCGCTTTCTTGTCCTGCTGTGAAAGCTGGCCGTAATTCTTGAACCCGTTCACGCTGTAATAAACATCCCCGTCGCTGACGTAGGCCTTCTCGGACTCGATGAGCTTGGCGATAAGCCACTGCATGTCCTGGATATGGGCCGTCGCTTTCGGTTCGACCGTTGGCTCCTGGATGCCCATGGCGCGAAGGTCGTTCTTGTAAAGCTTCAGGTATTTCTCAGAAACTTTCAGCGTTTCGTTCAAAAGGTCCGCGGCGTTCGATTCCCGCGCCTTGTCGATGATCTTGTCGTCGACGTCGGTGACGTTGCGGACGAATTTAACCTTGAGCCCGGAGTACTCCATGTAGCGGCGCATCACGTCGAACACGTACGCCGAACGCAAATGCCCGATATGCGGCTCGTCGTACACGGTCGGCCCGCAGACGTACATGCTGACCTCGTCGGCCTTTAGCGGTTTAAATTCTTCTTTTTGTTTCGTTAAGGAGTTATATATTTTTAGAGTCATATCCCTTTATGCGTTGCGGGCGGGTGACGGGAAAAGGTTTTGAGGCGCGTGGATGAAGCGGGCGGCCATGGTGCCGGGCCGTTCAGGCCCGGCGAGCCCGCCTTCATCCTCGAGTAAAATTTGCCTCGGCGGGGCTAATTTTACGGCGACTCGAAACCTTTTACCGGCACCCGCCCGCGGCACCGCGCTTATTTCTTGTCCTTCAGCTCATCCTCGATCTTCTGTATCTCTTTCTCGATCTTGTCGAGCGTGTTCGAAAGCGGGTCCTGCAAACTGGTGTAGTCGATATCGGATTCGCACTCGTCCGTCACGCGTTTGCCTTCGCGCGAGGTAATGCGGCCCGGCACGCCGACGACCGTCGCGTTGGCGGGCACGCTTCTTAAGACGACGGCGTTGGCGCCGACGCGCACGTTGTCGCCGAGCTCGATATTGCCCAAAACTTTCGCGCCGGCGCCGACAACGACGTTAGAGCCGAGCGTCGGATGGCGCTTGCCCTTCTCCTTACCGGTGCCGCCGAGCGTCACGCCCTGGAAAAGCGTCACATTATCTCCGATAATCGCGGTCTCGCCGATAACCACGCCCATGCCGTGATCGATAAAGAGTCCCTTGCCGATCGTAGCGCCCGGATGGATCTCGATGCCTGTCCTCCAACGCGCCCACTGCGAAAGCGCGCGGGCCGGAAACTTCAGTCCTTTGCGGTGAAAAAACTGCCCGAGCCGGAAATAAAAAAGCGCCTGGATGCCCGCATACGTGAGAACCACGACGACGCTGCTCGACGCGGCCGGGTCGCGTTCGAGCGTCGCCTTGATGACGTCGGCGAAAAATATTTTGTAGAAAAAGATCTTCATCGCGACGTAAAAGAATACGAGCGAGAGAAAAAACAGCAAAAGATCAGTGAACATCGTCTATCGTTTTCCTTTTTTGGCTTCTTCGAGCACCACGACCGCGTGGCATGCGATGGCCTCGCCGCGTCCGGTCGCGCCTAGTCCTTCATTGGTCTTCGCCTTCACGTTTACGCGGCCCAGCGGGAGACCCCAGTCGTTCGCGAGGCCCTGCCTCATTTTTTTCTTGTACGACGAAAGTTTTGGAAGCTCCAGCACGAGGATCGTGTCGATCTGCGCGACGGCCAACCCCATTTTTGCGAGCAAAGAGAGCGTGCTTTTGACGAAATCCGCGCTGTCGCGGCCCCTATTTCGGGGGTCACCGTCCGAAAAATGCTCGCCGATGTCTCCGAGCCCCGCCGCGCCGAGAGCCGCGTCCACGACCGCGTGCCGCAGCACATCGCCGTCCGAATGGCCCAAAAGACCGAGGCGGAAAGGGACTACAACACCTCCCAAAACGAGTTTGCGGCCCTTCGTCAGCCGATGAATATCATAACCGATTCCGACCCGCATTTCACCCTCTCTTGTTTTCGGTCCTTTTGAGGTAAAACTTGAAAATATCCAGGTCTTCAGCTGTCGTAACCTTGAGATTTCTTGATGAGCCCGGCACTACCCAGCCTCCTTGCCCTACCCCGTCAAAAAAAGATGCTTCGTCCGTTAAACGCAATGCCCGCGTGCCCAGTTTTTTATAACGTTCCAAAAGTTTTTTCCGGCGAAATACCTGGGGTGTCTGGGCCAGATACAGGCTTTCCCGGTCTTCGGTGCGCATCACCTTTCCTCCGGCACCCACGCGCTTGACCGTGGACGTGGCGGGGATGGAAACCACCGCGCCGCCTCTTTTACGGGCGACATCGATGGCGCCGCGCACGATGCGGCGGCTGACCAGCGGACGTGCGGCATCGTGGACGAGCGCCCATTCGGAGTGGCCGGCGGCGAGAAGCGCGTTCTTCACCGACTCGGCGCGCGTGGCCCCGCCCTTTACCAGGTGCACGTTCTTGAGGCCCAGAGCGAGCGCGATCTTTCCGACGCGTTCGAAATAGGCGAGGTCCGTGGCGATGATGACGCTCTCAAATGGATAGGCGCCGCAGAGGTTCTTCAAGGTGTAATAAAGCAGCGGCCTGCCGTCGACATTGACGAAAAGCTTCGGGCGCCGCCCGAAGCGCCGGCCCTTGCCGGCGGCGGGCACGATCGCGGTGACGCTCATCCCGCCCATCCAAAACGGCGTTTTTGGATAGCAGGATGGGCGGGACTCATTCAGATTTTGCGAAGATCATGCGGCCGGCCGACGTCTGGAGAACCGACGTCACGGTCACATGAATGGTCTGGCCGATGCTCTTTTTCGAGTTGTCGACGACGACCATCGTGCCGTCATCGAGATAGCCGATGCCCTGGTTGGCCTCCTTGCCTTCCTTGACGAGCCGCACTTCCATCGATTCGCCGGGCAGAACGATGGGGCGCAGCGCGTTCGCCAGCTCGTTCAC
>CAZCVC010000159.1:0-3655 GCA_964502045.1 uncultured Planctomycetia bacterium
TGGCCGTCATTGCCGTGGCGCCGGACGTGATCGGAAAGATACTGAACATTCCGGTCCAGATCGCCGACTTCTTCGGAGGTACGGCGCTGCTGATCGTCGTCGGCGTAAGCCTTGACACGATCAAGCAGATCGAATCGCAGCTCATCATGAGGCATTACGAGGGCTTCATGAAGCATGGCCGCGTCAAGGGCCGCACGCAGCGATCAGGTTTCTAAAAATTTGAAGGCAGGGTCTCGATGAGAATGGTTCTTCTGGGCCCTCCGGGTGCCGGCAAAGGCACGATGGCGCAGGTTCTTTCAAAAAGTTTGAACATCCCGCAGGTTTCGACCGGAGACATGCTGCGAGAGGCGCTGAAAAAAGCGACCCCGCTGGGGATCAAGGCCAAAGGTTATATGGACCGGGGAGACCTGGTGCCGGACCAGATCGTGATCGAGCTGGTAAAAGAACGCCTGCATCAGCCGGATGCGGAGCACGGGTTTATTTTGGACGGATTCCCGCGCACGGCGGACCAGGCCGTGAGCCTCTGCAACATGCTCGAAGAGGTGGGAATGCCGCTTGGCGTCGCGATTTATTTTCCGACCACGACGCCGATGATCCTGCGCCGCCTCGGCGGACGCCGGGTTTGCGGCAGTTGCGGCAAGACGTACCACATGACGAATTACCGTCCGAAAAAAGACGGCGTCTGCGACGTCTGCGGAAGCGCTCTGATACAGCGCACCGACGACCGCGAAGATGCAATCGAACACCGCCTCGATGTCTACGAGAAGCAGACCGAGCCGGTCATTGAATATTATAAGAAGAGGAATCTCCTCGAAGAGGCGTCGGGCGACTTGGACGTACCGGAGCTCAGCGTCATTCTCGACGAGGTCTTCAAGAGAAGGAAACTTGTCGGGAATAGAGCTTAAGTCGCCGGCAGAGCTGGCCAAGATGCGCAAGGCCGGCAGGATCGTTTCGGACCTGCTGAAGCTGATGGAGAAGGAAGCGAAGGCCGGGGTAAAGACCGGGAAGCTCGACAAGGTTGCCGAAGATTTTATCCGTTCTCAGGGCGCGGAACCCGCGTTCAAAGGTTATTACGGATTCACCGGAACGATCTGCGCTTCGGTTAACGAAGAGGTCGTGCACGGGATTCCCGGCGAAAGAGTTTTGAAGGACGGCGATATCATCGGCGTCGATGTTGGCTGCAAGCTGGAGGGTTACTTTTCCGACGCGGCTCGCACATTCGCGATCGGAACCGTCGATAACGACAGCAAAAAATTGATCGAAGTCACGCGCGCCGCCATGAATGAAGGCATTAAACAGGCCGTGGTAGGGAACCGGGTTTCAGATATTTCGTGGGCCGTGCAGACTTACGCGGAGCAAAACGGTTTGTCGGTGGTAAGGCAGTTTGTCGGACACGGTATCGGGCGCAACCTGCATGAAGATCCGCAGGTGCCTAATTTTGGCAAGCCGCACCAGGGCCCCAAGCTCGTCGAGGGTATGGCGCTGGCGATCGAGCCGATGCTGAACCTCGGCACGCACGAAGTGGTCATCCTGAAGGATGGCTGGACAGTGGTAACGAAGGACGGTAAGCGCTCGGGACATTTCGAGCAGACAATTTTTGTAGGCAAGGACCAGGCGGAAGTCGTCACGGCATAGGAGCCAGGACAAAGAATGGCTAAAGAAGAGGCGATACAGGTCGAAGGCACGGTGGCGGAAGCGCTGCCGAACGCCATGTTTCGCGTCGATCTTGAAAACCAGCACAAAGTGCTGGCGCACGTGTCGGGCAAGATGCGCATGAATTTCATCCGTATCCTGCCGGGCGACAAGGTCATGCTCGAACTGTCGCCGTACGACCTGACGCGCGGCCGCATCATTTACCGGGTTAAGTAATTTTTTCCGCCGGAGGCGGATCAGCCTTTGGCTGAAGGAGAGGAAATAAAATGAAGGTTAGAGCCAGCATCAAAAGAATCTGCGACAACTGCAAGATCGTCCGGCGCAAAAGAGTCGTGCGCGTGATCTGCAGCAATCCGAAACACAAGCAAAGACAAGGATAAGACCTGACATGCCCAGAATCGCGGGAGTAGACATCCCCAAAGAGAAAAAAATTTACGTATCGCTCGGCTACATTTACGGTATCGGCCGCAAGAACTCGCTCGATATTTTGAAGTCGGCGAAGATCAGCCCCGACGTCCGCGCGAAGAATCTGACCGACGAAGAAGCGTCGCGCATCGCGGCGATCATCCAGAAAGACTACAAGGTCGAGGGCAATCTGCGCCGCGATCTCGCGCTCAACATCAAGCGTTTGATGGACATTCAGTCCTACCGCGGAAGCCGTCACAAGAAGAGCCTTCCGGTACGCGGGCAGAGGACCAGGACCAACGCGCGTACGCGCAAGGGACCGAAGAAAACGATCGGCGCCCAGAGGAAGAAGGAAACAACCGCCCCGAAAGCGGCCCCAGCCGGTCCGAAAAAATAACAAGGAGATAGAAGCACGTGGCAAAAGCTAAAAAATTTAAATCCAGAAAAAAAGTAATCCGCAACGTCACCGAAGGCGTCGCGCATATTCTCGCGACGTTCAACAACACGCAGGTGACGATCACCGACCGCGGCGGCAACGTCGTCGCGTGGGCCAGCTGCGGCTCGTCGGGATTCTCCGGCTCGAAAAAGTCCACGCCGTTTGCGGCGCAGGTCGCGGCCGAGAACGCCGCGAAAAAATCCATGGAACATGGAATGAAATCCGTCGAAGTTTATGTGAAGGGTCCCGGTTCGGGAAGAGAGTCGGCGATCCGCGCTCTCCAGGCCGCGGGCCTGGCCATCAGTTTGATCAAAGACGTGACGCCCATCCCGCACAACGGATGCCGTCCGCCCAAGAGAAGGAGAGTGTAAGATGGGACGTTATACCGGACCCGCATGGCGCCAGAGTCGCCGTGAAAAAATAGACCTGTTCCCGAGGAGCTCGCTGGGCTCCAAATCCAAGTTCGCCGAGCGCGCCGACGTTCCGCCGGGCATGCACGGGCTGAACCGCCAGAAGCTTTCGAACTACGGCCTGCAGCTGCGTGAAAAGCAGAAAGTAAAGCACGTGTACGGCGTTTATGAGAAACAGTTCCGCAATTATTACGAGAAGGCCGCTAAATCGAAGGGCGTCACCGGCGTCACGCTGCTGATGTTCCTCGAACGTCGTCTCGACAACGTGGTCTACCGCATGGGCGTCGTCAATTCGCGCCGCCAGGCCCGCCAGTCGGTGAGCCACGGCCACGTGAAGGTCAACGGCCGCAAGGTCAACGTGCCGTCGTGCCAGATCAATCTCAACGATGTCATCACGTTCGACGTGGGCGACAAGATGAAAGAGACATTCACGAAGGCTTACCAGCTCCACAAAGACACCGACGCGACCGCGTGGCTGACCGTCGACATCGAGAACATGACGGCGACCGTGAAGAAGCTCCCCGAGCGCTCGGACGTCCAGATGCCGATCCAGGAACAGCTGATCGTCGAACTCTACTCGAAATAAATTTTTGTTTGGCCTCCGCAAGACGGCGGGAGGAGTGCGTCGCCGTCATAACGAATGCAATGAAGGAGAAAGCCCATGGGCATCGCCCTTAGATCGTTCGAAATCCCCAAAAAACTGGAATGCGACGAGGAGTCGCTGACAAGCAATTACGGCAAGTTCATCGCA
>CAZCVC010000160.1:0-3649 GCA_964502045.1 uncultured Planctomycetia bacterium
AAAATGTAATAGAATTTTCTGGCGATTGCGGGGGTCGTAACGCAGGTAGGCTGGATGTTACAGAAGCAGGCCGGTAATTTGCTTTTTTTCAGGAAAAAAAACGCCGGTGAAAATTTTTCCGACGATGTCTTTCATCGGCATCTTCGCCTTCTGGGGCATCAAATATTTCATGGCCGTGCGGCCGAGCAGCACGATGATCTCGGGGTCGACGAGCCCTATCTGCTTTTCGAGAAATGGAAAACACGTGGCGGCTTCTTCGGCGCGCGGCGGGCGATTGTCCGGCGGGCGGCACTTCACGACGTTCGCGATCAACATGTCGCGGTTCGTGTCGAGGCCGATCGACGCCATCACGCCGTCCAAAACTTTTCCGGCGCGGCCGACGAAAGACTTTCCGAGCTTGTCTTCTTCGGCGCCGGGCGCTTCGCCGATCACGAGAATTTTAGCGGCGGGATTTCCACGGTCGAAAACGAGGTTCGTGCGGCCCGCGGAAAGTCCGCAGGCCGTGCAGTTATCTTTCAGAAAATTATTTTTGAATTTACCGTACGCGGCCGGATCCGGCGGCAAGGGTCAGGCTTTTTCGCCGGAAGTTTTCCGGGAATAATTTCCGGCAAGGTGCCAGACGCCGAAAAAGACGGCGGTGTAAAAAATGTCGCCGAGCAACGAATTGCGGAAGAACGGAAGCGCCATCGCGTAGCACTGCGCGAGGCCGGTCCAGGATTTCTCGTAAAAATCCTGAAACAGGAACACGCCGAGGTTGGTCAAAAGGAAAAAGAGAACGCTTCCGGCCAGCGTGCCTGCCGCGATGCGGAGAACGCTGCGGCGGTTGCGCACCCAGAAACCGATGAGCACCGTCAGCAGAAAACAGCCCCAAGTGAGCCAGAAAAGAGGATGCGGTCCGAGCACCAGGTCGCTCGCGATCATCGCGGCGACGGGCACCGTCAGCGCCAGACCCGGTGAAAGCACGGTCCCCGAAAATAGGGCCAGCGCCGTCAGCGGCGTGAAATTGGCCGGATGCGGCAGGACGCGGATCAGGATGCCGGCCAGTATCAGCAGGAGCGCGGCGGTTTGTTGGAATTTTCTCTCGGTCATGGTTTTATGATACCGCCTGGGACGGGCGGCTGTCCACTGTCGGTTGACCGGGCCAGCCGCAGCACTCTCCAGCCGCCGAAGTCCAGCGACTGCTTGGTTTTTGACGTCCGCGTCGTTACGAAAAGGTAATCGGGCTCCTTGAGCGCCGTCAGAGGAATGCGTATCAAAAGCCGGTTTTTGTCGATCTTGAAGAAGGCGCTGCCGGCAAAATGGCCCGACGCGAAATCGCGCGGCCTCAGCTTCGCCCCGAAAAGCCTCAAAGAAAGTTTCGGCATCTGCGAGAACGGCGCGCCGTCCTTATAGCCGAACACGCTCGTCGTCAGCGCGCCCATTTCGTCGATCGCGTTGACGAGCGGGATCTCGATGAAGAGGTCGGTGCCGCTGGCCGCGTAGCGCACGTCCCCCGCCCGGACCGCGCCGGCGCCCGCGGCCCATCCGTCCGGCGTGAGGCCCGCCTGGGCTTCGATGGTCCCATAAGGGTATTCCGCGTAGATCTCGTTGGTTCTCACGAACGAATACAGGAAATTCTTCGCGTACGAAGTCTGGCTTTCGTAGACGGCGAGCGCACGCCGCTTTTTCTCGATCTCGGCCGGCGTCAGATCGTGCCGGCTCCAGCGCACTTCCGGCGTCACGAAATGCTGCGGCGGCTCGAGCAGGCCGGAGGCGCCGGGCTTGTGCGACTTCGGCCAGTCGTGCGTGTGCACCAGATATAAATGCACGGCCGGCGGTTTTTCGAGGCGCAGGTTCATCAGCGCGGCGTTTAGGAAAAGGTAAGCGGCCTGGTGGTCGGGGTTGCTGTCGAACGGCGCCGTCACGAACACATGCGTGGGCCGGTGCTCGAGCAGCACCTTTTCGAAATCATGAATGACGTTGGTCCCGCGGAAATATTTTCCGTACGAGAGATCGTCGTGGTGGATGACCTTGTTGACGCGTGAGAAAAAGCTGCGGTACGGCTTCTTGCCTTCCCATACCTTTTCCCAGATCGCCAGCGTGCCGAGGTCCGGATAACCGAGGAAGATCAGATCTTTTTCCGGCACGCCCAAGAGCTTCATCGCTTCGATGGCCTCGTTCTTGCGCAGGCGCCCGATCTTGATGAAGTCGGTCGTCAGGATCATCGGCTTTTTCTGGTAGAACAGCGAGGAGATCTCGTTGGATTCGCCGCGGGTCAGGTAGACGACGTTCACGCCGGCGCCGGCCGCGAGAGCCGACTGGATGATGCCGCCGGTTCCTATCGTTTCGTCGTCCGGATGAGGCGCGACGACCAAAAGGCGGTCGGCGGCCGTGAACGCGATTCCCTCACCGGAAGCCTGAGCCGCCAGGCAAAACACCGCCAGCGCGGACGCCGTCAGCGCCCGCCCGATGAGCCGGGTCATGCCGCAGGCCGATCGAGTCGGGCGAAAACCCTCTGATTGCCCTCTTCGAGCACCGTGATCTTCAGGCTGGCGGGGACGATCTCCTTCAAAAGCTTGTATTCTTTCTGGCGGAAAAAACAGTAGACCGGAAACGCCGAGTCGTCGAGCGCTTCGAGCTCTTCCCTTTTCGAGATCATCGGGATCGAATGATTCGTGTAAAACGTGCCTTTCGGGTCCGAGGCGAGCACGGCGACGTTTCCGTTGCCGGTATAGTAGCTGGAGCCGCGCACGAAAAGCTTGCCCGCCATTAAAAGACCCTGCCGGGAACCGGCCGTCTGTTCATCGTAGAGCTTCGCCAGATGCCGCGAAGCGAACACTTTGTCCGCGGCCGGCAGCAGAAACCCGAAACCGATCACGCTGAAAGCCGCCGTCATCGCGACCGCGGTAAAAAAGGCCGTTTTGACCTTTCTTTTGAAAATAAAAAAAAGCGCGGCCCACGAAAGCGGCATCGCCGTCGCGCAGTAGATGAAAACCGGCAACTCCAGACCCAGATCGCCGCTGGCGCCGAAGCGCCAGACGCCGGCGGCCAGCGCTACGGGCATCATACCCAGCACCGCCGAGGCCAGAACCAAAAATGGTTTCGACGGCCGTCCGCCGCGCGCCACGGCGCGGAAAAACGGATACGCCCATCCGCCGATCATCAGCGCCACAAGCGGAAAAAGCGGGAACGTGTAGCTCAGCAGCTTGGACTTCGCGGCCATGAAAAATACGAACCCGGAAATGAAGAACGACGTCACCATCAGGAATTCGCGCCGGTACAGGCCGCGGCCGCGCGCCTTGCGGACGGCGTACATGACGCCGTACGGCAGCGCAAACGTCCATGGGAAAAATCCGAGCAGGAATCCGCCCGGATAAAAATAAAAACGGTCGAAACTCTTGTGCTCAGCGACGAAAAAACGGCGGATGTTCTCATGGACAAAAAAATGCTTGAGGAACCCGAAGCCGTGATTCGCCGTCATCAGCGCATACCACGGAAAACCGACGGCCGCGAACAAGAGCCCGCCCGTCAGCCACGGCAGCCGCGCCAGCATCGCGGCCTCCCCCGCCAAGATCGCGTAAAGGCCGATGCCCATGAACGGCAAAAGGAATCCGAGCATGCCTTTGGTCAAAAAACCCAGCGCGCAAAATACGAACAGCAGGTGCCAGGC
>CAZCVC010000161.1:0-3288 GCA_964502045.1 uncultured Planctomycetia bacterium
TCGAAAGAGCGCTGGCTCACCTCGAAATGACGATCCAGCTTAAAAAAGTAATCCGCTCCTCCTCGAGTGGCGGCCAACTTGTTCCGGCAATCCCGCGCTTGGTGCGGGAGATAGAGGCGACGAGGCAGGGCGCGAGACTGGTCACGCATGAAACGTTGTCAGTGGCGGGAAAGACGTTCAAGCTTGAGATAGACTGGAATTACGACGGTGTTTGGTTCCATCTGACGGATGAGAATGACAAGTTCGCGGGATTCATTTATCTCCGGTTCGAAGGGCACGACCGGTCGGTGGCCTATTTCGGAGGGATCTCGGTCGAAAAAGAACTGCGAAAGCACGGCATCGGGACCGCCCTTGTCCGGAGATATTTCCGTTATCTCCAGGAGAAGGGATTGTCGGCGGAAGAGGACGATCTGACCACGAAGGACGAAGGCTCTCTCAAGCTTTATCGCGCAGGCAAGCGGGGCGGGAGGCTGGCGGCGCGCGAGATCGCACACGGCACGGCCGTGCATTCGCGAAGCCCGCAGGACGACACGGTCACGTTCAAGGCCGGCCTCACGGTCTGCTCGGTGCTCGTCGCTTACAACAAAGCCACGAAAGAAAGAGTATTCGCGCATTTCCTGCCGACGGGGCATCTCGCGTCCCAGTACAACTGGGACATCCGGACCTATTTGCAGGACGTGCTGGTCCGGCAGACAAACCTTCCGACGGATCCTGCCGCCGCGGCGGATTGGACGTTCAAGATCGTCTCGATGGACGAGTTGGATGCGGGGCTTGGCATGGGCGGTCTGTCGCACACGCAGGTCGTGACTCCGAAAGTCATTCAAGGCTACATCAATAACGCTCATTTCGGAAAACCGCTGACCGTCAATCCCGTGAAAGACTCGGACATTTACGGCCGCGACAAGGTGAAGCAATCAGCCGTGACGACAAAGATCGTTTATCTCGATCCCGCCGGAAAGCTGACCGTGGAAGAGATCGACAACGCAACGACGACCACCGTGACCGTCAGCGAGGACCTTGCGGCGGGCCGCCTGGCGAGCCTCGAAGCGCTCGTGGAAAACGCCGAGGCATACGCGAAAGGCGTATACGACATGGTCCCCGATGAACGCGCGGGACTCGGCGGAAATTCAAAATATATTTCGGTCACGGAAGGCTTGGGCGTGCCGGCGTTCGAATGGCAGATGCGCTTCGCGCTGCCGGACGGCGTCGTTTATCATCTGGCCGAGGGAGACACGGTCTTCGCGGACCGGCTGGCCCCCGACGAATTTCTCGGCACGCTCGGACTCGAGACCTGCCTCGGCGCCGGCGTGAAGGTCACGCTGGAGAACGGCGAGGAAAAATTCCTGGCGTCGCACGTGATCTCCACACGCACGACGACCGACGACATACAGTATTCGGGCGCGACACTGCTGTCGAACGCGGCGGCGATCGATCTCGGCGCCGGCGTCCGCGAGATACGCATCCTGACCTATCATTCGGACGAACAAGGCAAGGCCAACGAATCTTTGGACAGGACTCGCGAATTCCCGGCCGCATTGGCCGAAACTTTTGCGAAAAAATATCCCGGGGCGAAGATACTCGTCCGCCGCGAAACGGTGTCCGGAGAGATCAGGGCCCGGCCGCGCATGACGTTCCTTCTTTCCGGCCAGGGCGTCTCATTGTATTCGGCGGAAATGCAGCCCAGAACGATCGCGTGGGAAGAAGTACAGGAAGCGTTCATTCCGACCGGCGTGATCTCCGATTTTTGGACGAAGCCCGAAGGCGGGCGGCTGGCCGTGCAAAAACTCGGGGAGGCTGTCGACGTCGAGACCGGTGTCCTGCGCCAGATCCGCCCGTTGATCCAAAGGCATTTGAAAGAAAAACCGGGCAGCCCGGTGCTCGTGCTCTTGAGCGGCCAGGGCGACGCCGGTAAATCGCTGCTCGGGGAAGCCATCCGAGGCGACGCGGGAAAACCGAACGTTTATGGCACGCAGTTCGTGAATCTGGGCCTGCCGCAAGCCAAGCGCGCGAAAACTTACTCGCGCGTGCTCGCCGTCGAGGGCGACAGGGTGCACCGCCAGTTTGAGGCGTACGCGGAGGGCCGGGACCTGTTCGATCCTAGGACGCCGTGGGGTGCCGTGACAGGCCTGGCGGTCGAAAAAATCATCAACGACGAAAAAGCCTGGATCCTCGAACAGCTGGCGAAGGGCAAATTTTTCTATCAGGAGTATCTCTCGCACCTGATCCCGAATCTGTTCGATGAGATCCGGAAAGAATCCCCGGGCGCCGCGCCGGTCATATTTTACGAAGAGGCGGCGCTCGAGATTTATGGTGGTCCTCTTGAAGCCGCGGCCGCCGGTTCCGGCACGCTCGTGATCCATGCGGTCATCGAAAAGCGCGGAAAAGAGCGTTTTTTACGCGTCAGCCTGCCGCCCGCCCCAACGACGCCCGACACGGGTGATAAAGCGGGAGGAAAAAAGGAAGGCGCGCGTTTCGCGGCGGACGACCGCCCGGCGCTGGAAGCGCTGCTGCTCGAGCAGGTTTCGCGCTTGAAGCCCGGAGAAAATTCGGCCGATTTCGCGCTTTTCCTGTCGGAAGAAAAACCCGACCTTTTCTTCTTCACGAAAGAATCCGCTGACCGCGCCTCCATTTACCTGCGCGGAAAGGCCGAGCCGCTGATCACGCTGACCGGAGACCTCGCCCAGATGTTGAAGGACCGCCGCGCCGCGAGCCCCGGAGCGCACGATCTTGAAGTCGCGCGCGGCTTGCTGGCGCTGATAAACGGCGGCAAGCACGAAGCGGACGCGGCCGTCGTCATGGAATCGGGCCGCGCGCCTCTCGCGCACGCCGTGTCTTTGGGAGATTTAAGGTCCGTCACCGACGCGCGCACGTTCCACGCGCACGTGAAGATTTTGATCACCCAGGCCGCGCTGGTCCGCCGGACGAAAGATTTCAAGGAAGACCTCTTTTTCTTCGAAGGCATCGACAGGCTTGAGCCGTGGCAGAAAACGATGATCATCGTGACCATCGCTTCCATGGACGCCGGCGCTTACGTGAGGACCGAAGGCCTCTGGTCTTTCGACGGCGTCGTGATGAAATACGTGTCCACCGACCACCTGGATTCGCTGCCCGAGCTTCCCGACGCACGCACGCTGCTGGTGCCGGTCACCGGAGTCGCGTCCGATTCGCTTCTCGGCTGGTACGGCCTCTTCAAGATCGGCGGAGCGATCGGCGGAGCGTTCAACCGCCATTACGAAGAGCGGGCCCTCGATTTTACGCAAGTCACCGTGGACAAGATCCCTTCACAGG
>CAZCVC010000161.1:3298-3615 GCA_964502045.1 uncultured Planctomycetia bacterium
ACGTTCTTCAAAACGCGCGGCGAAGCCGTCACGAAAACGCTGCTTTTCGAGATGGCCAAAGGCGACATCCGCGACCTCGAACTGCTGAAAAAGATCAGCTTCTACCTGCCGCTGGCCCAGAAGATCCCCATCGACGCCTTCGTGCAGGCCGCGCGCATGGCCGTGCAGCAGGTGGGTTCCGCCGCGTAATCCTTTTTTGCCCGTTGACAGACCGCCGGGGCAAGCGTATACTTTCAAAAATAGTGAATTTTGGACAGTTCACCTTTTAACCGGGTCCTGAGAGGCCCGAAAAGGAACCCATGCATAAGCTTGTGCTC
>CAZCVC010000162.1:0-3564 GCA_964502045.1 uncultured Planctomycetia bacterium
GGATGCCGAAGATGAACAGCGCGAACAGAACGTCCGCCGCCGTATTTTTATCGACGCCGTAGGCCTCCGCGCGCCTTTGGGTGATGTAAAGCGAGGACAGCATCGCGACGGCCACGCAGAAACCGTACGAGTAAACGCTGAAGCCGCCGAATTGGAAAAGGACAGGATGCATTATTTTTTAAAAACGCTCAGGAAAATGAGTCCGACGCCGGTACAGACGAACGCGTCGGCCAGGTTGAACACGGGCCACACACGGAAATCCAGAAAATCAACGACGTAGCGGTAAGTGAAGCGGTCATAAAGGTTGCCGAGCGCGCCGCCGATCACGAGCGTCCAGCCGGCGCGGTGCCAGAACCGCAGGTGTTCCCAGCGCTGCAGCGCGTAGGCGGAAAAAAGCGCGGCCGAGACCGCCGTCACGCCGATCAGGAACAAGCCGGCGCCGCGGAACAGGCCGAAAGCGGCGCCCGTGTTGTTGACGCGCGTCAAATGGAACACGCCCGGAAAGACCGCGACGCTCGATTCTTCGGAGAGATAGTGGAGTATGAGGCGCTTGGAAAGCTGGTCGGCCAAAAACAGCAGCGAGACCGCGAGAAAAAAAGAGAGTTTTTTCAGCACGGATCGCGCCGGCGCCCGGACTAGCGGCGCTTCTTCGTTTCCTGCTTTTCCTGACAGGGCATGCAGAGTTCGGCGTAAGGGACGACTTTCAGGCGCGCGGCCGCGATCTTCTTGGAGCAAAGCTCGCAGGTGCCGTAGGTGCCTTCGTCGATCTTTTCCATAGCGGCGTCGATGCGGTGGACGACGACTTGTTCTTTGTCGGCGATACCCAGCGAAAATTCACGGTCATAATTGTCGGTCGCCACGTCGGCCATGTGCAGGCTGTAGGCCGAAAGGTCGCCGGCGGCGTCCCTCTGGGAGGTCTTCAGCGCGTCGTCGGCGATGTGCTGGATGCCCTTCTGGAGCTCGGCCTTCTTTTTAAGAAGCAGCTCTTTGTACAGCTTCGAACTTTTTTTGTCCATTGGCATCGCTAAACTCCTTTGAGTACGTCCACGCAGCGGTGGCAGAGCGTCGGATGCTCTTTGTGTTTTCCGACCGTATCGCGGTAATTCCAGCAACGCTCGCATTTGCTGCCGCCGGCCCGCGTCACCCGGACGCTGACCCCCTCGCCCGCCTCGGGGCCGAGGACCACACCGGCCTTCGAAACCAGCAGAAGTCCGGGCAAATCATCCTTGAAATGCTGCAAAAATTCGCGGTCTTCGGATTTTGAAACAGCTAATTCTACCTCAGCTTCCAGAGAATTGCCAATTTCTTTTTTCTCGCGTTTTTCCTCGAGCGCCTTCAGCACTTTCTCGCGAAATTCCATGAATTTCTCCCAGCGCTCTTCGAGCTCCACCTGGCGTCTCTGGGGCTGGCGCGCGGGCCAGGTCTCGTGGTGCACGCTCTCCTTGAACCCGAGCGTCTGCCAGACTTCCTCGCTTGTAAAGCTCAGGATCGGCGCGAGGATCTTCACGAGCGCCGTCAGGATCTCGTAAAGCGCCGTCCGCGACGAGCGCCCCGACACCGAATGGCGCGCGTCCGTGTAAAGCCGGTCCTTCAGGACGTCGAGATAGAACGACGACATCTCTTTGACGCAGAAATCGTAAAGCGCGTGATAGATACGGTGGATCTCGGCGTTTTCGTAGGCCTGGTGCGCCTGGTCCTTCAGGTATTCGAGCTTCGAGAGCGCCCAGCGGTCGACCTCAAGCATTTCCTCGTACTTCAGCGCGTCCTTGGCCGGGTTGAACCCGTGCAGGTTGCCGAGCAGGTATTTGAACGTGTTGCGGATCTTGCGGTAACCTTCCGCCAGCTGCTTCAACCCGTCCTGCGAAAGGCGGATGTCGTCCGAAGTGTCGGTCGAGGCGACCCAAAGCCTCAGGATGTCGGCGCCGTATTCCTTCATCACGTCGAGCGGCGAGATCACGTTACCCTGGGACTTCGACATATTTTTGCCTTCGCCGTCCACGATGAACCCGTGCGTCAGAACTGCTTCGTACGGCGCTTTCCCGAAAATCCCGCAGGACACCAGAAGCGAGCTCTGAAACCAGCCGCGGTGCTGATCCGAGCCTTCTAGGTAGAGGTCGGCCGGGAACGCAAGCGCCTCGTTCTCGAGAAGCACGGGCACGTGGCTCGACCCCGACTCGAACCACACGTCGAGGATGTCCTCCCCTTTCTTGAAATCATTTTTGCCGCATTTCAGGCAGGTAAATTTTCCGCCGGCCAGCTCGGCCGCCGTCTTCACGAACCACGCGTCGGAGCCTTCTTTGCGGAAAATGTCGCGGATGTGGCGGATCAGCGCCGGGTCCAGCACGGCCTCGTCGCAGCCCGCGCAAAAAAGCGCCGGCACCGGGATGCCCCAGTAGCGCTGGCGCGACAGGCACCAGTCGGGCCGGGACTCGACCATGCCAGAGATACGGTTGCGGCCGGATTCGGGGATCCACTTCACTTTCTTGATCGTTTCGAGCACACGCTGGCGGAAACCGAACTTGTCTATCCCCATAAACCACTGCTTCGTCGCGCGCGTGATGACCGCCGTCTTGCAGCGCCAGCAGGTCGGATAGGAGTGGCGGATCTCCGACCACTTGATGAGATTATTCTTCACGGAGATCTGTTCGAGAATTTTTTCGTTCGCTTTGAAGATGTGCGAACCTTTGAAATCACCGGCATCGTCCTTGAAACGGCCCTTCTCGTCCACCGGCATCAGCGTCGGCAGGTTGTATTTCTGTCCGGTCCGGTAATCATCGATGCCGTGGCCCGGCGCCGTATGCACGCAGCCGGTGCCGTCCTCGCGCGAAACATAGTCGGCCGTGACGACGCGCGATTCGCGGTCCACGAACGGATGCCGGGCCGACAAGCCTTCGAGCTCGGCGCCGGTCTTGCGAAGGACGATCTCGGGGCTCGCGGCCTCCTCCGGAGAGATCAGCTCGAGCACGGCCTTCACGCGCTCCTCGACGACGATGATCGTGCCGTGCGTTTTCGTTTTGACGAAGCAATACTGGAAGATCGGATTCAGCGACACGGCGACGTTCGCCAGCAGCGTCCACGGCGTCGTCGTCCACACCGCGAAAGAAACGCGGCCGTCCGCTTTGATGCCCTTTTTCTCCAGCTCCTCGGGCTTCACCGGAAACAGCACGTAGATCGACGGCGACACGTGGTTCTCGTCGTATTCGAGTTCGGCCTCGGCCAGCGCCGTCTCGCAGGAAATGCACCAGTGCACGGGCTTCAGGCTCTGGAAAATAAAACCCTTCTCGGCCAGCCGCGCGAACGCGTCGATAACGCCGGCCTCGAATTCCGGGTCCAGCGTCAGGTACGGCTTCTCCCAGTCACCGAGGATGCCGAGCCGCTTGAACTGGTCGCGCTGTTTTTTCACGTAGCCCATCGCGTAATCATGCGCTTTCTTGCGGAACTCGAGCGCGCCGATCTCGTGCTTGGTTTTTTTGAGTTCCTTGAAAAGCTGGTGCTCGACCGGCAGCCCGTGGCAGTCCCAGCCCGGCACGTACGGCGCGTCGAAGCCTTTCATGTTCTTGTATT
>CAZCVC010000163.1:0-3532 GCA_964502045.1 uncultured Planctomycetia bacterium
AGCACGGTGTCAACATCATGGATTTCTGCAAGCAGTTCAACGAGCGGACCAAGGAAAAACAGGGCCTCACGCTGCCGGCGATCATCACCGTGTACGAGGACCGCACGTTCGATTTCATCATCAAGAGCCCGCCGAGCACCATCCTGATCAAGCGCGCCTGCGGTCTGGCCAAGGCCTCCGGCGAACCCAACCGCAACAAAGTGGGCAAGCTCACGAACGCGCAGGTCGAAGAGATCGCCGTCGAGAAAGTGAAGGACCTGAACTGCAAGGATATGGCGGGCGCTTACAAGATCATCAAGGGCACGGCCCGTAGCATGGGCATTGAGACCGAGGCATAATATGACGACCCAGGTATCCAAGAGAGGCAAGACCCTCGCCACGTTGGTGGAAAAGGGCAAAATTTATTCGATCAAAGAGGCCGTCACGGTACTGAAGAGCGGTCCGAAGACCAAGTTCGACCAGTCGGTCGATCTGCAGTGCAAGCTCAGCGTTGACCTCACGGCCAACGACCAGGCGGTGCGCGGCACGACGGTGCTTCCGCACGGCCAGGGCAAGCAGCTGCGCGTGATCGTGTTCTGCAAGGACGAGAACGCCCGCGCGGCCAAAGAAGCCGGCGCGGACCATGTCGGCGCCGAAGACCTGATCGAGAAGATCCTGGGCGGCTGGACCGATTTCGACGTTGCGATCGCCACGCCGATGATGATGAAAGATATTTCGAAACTGGGTAAAGTGCTCGGTCCGCGCGGCCTCATGCCGTCGCCGAAAGCCGGCACGGTCACCGACAACCCGGTCAAGGCCATCAATGAAGTGAAGGCCGGCCGCGTCGAATTCAAGATGGATAAGCAGGCCAACGTCAGCACGTCGATCGGCAAGCTGTCGTTCACCGAGGACAAGCTCGTGGAGAACGGCACCACCCTCATCGAAGCGCTCGTGAAAGCCCGCCCGAAGGCCGTGAAAGGCACGTTCCTGAAGAGCGCGCACCTTTCCAGCACGATGGGCCCCGGCATCAAGCTCGACATCAGCAAATTCCTCAAAGAAACGGAAACGGAATAATCCATGAAAAGCACCGGACTGAGCCGCCTCTCGAAAGACCTGATCATCAAGGAAGTGGAGAAGGAGTTGAAGGGCAAGCCCGTATTTTTCGTGACGCAGCATGCGACGGTCTCGGCGACGAGCCTCGACAAACTGCGCGCGCAGCTGCGCAAGTCCAATGCCCGGTACCTGGTCGTGAAGAACCGCCTCGGCCAGAAGGCGTTCGAGAAGGCCAACCTGAAGACCGTGGCGGAAGGATTCACCGGCGCCTGCGGAATCACGTTCACGAAAGGCGACCCGATCGCGCCCTGCAAAATTTTAGTCGATTTCGCCAAGCAAAACGAGGCGTTCAAGATTCAGACCGGATACCTGGACGGGCAGATCGTCACCCCCGCTCAGATCAAGTCGCTGGCCAGCCTGCCGTCCAAAGAAGTGCTTTTGGCCACGGTGGTTAACAGGATCCAGTCGCCCATCTCCGGTTTCGTACAAGTTCTGGCGGGGACCGTCCGTAAGATGGTCACCGTTCTAGATGCTATTGCCAAAAAGAAGGGCAATTCTTAACGTAGAGGCTTTCGTCAGCCCATTAAAAGTAGAGGATAAGACCATGACACAAGCAGTCGAAGCAACACCCAAAATGCAGGAAATCATCAGCTCGATCGAAACGATGAGCGTTCTCGAGCTCGCGGGCCTCGTCAAGGCCCTCGAGGAGAAGTTCGGCGTTTCCGCAGCGGCCCCGGTGGCCGTGGCAGCGGCAGGCCCAGCGGGCGGCGGTGCAGCAGCAGCTGAAGCTCCGACCTCGGTCACCGTCGTTCTGAAGAGCGCCGGCACCAACAAGATCGGCGTCATCAAGGAAATCCGCGCCGTCACCAATCTGGGTCTCAAGGAAGCCAAAGACCTCGTCGACGCGGCCCCGAAGCCCGTCAAGGAAAACGTCCCCATGAAGGACGCCGAAGCGATGAAGAAGACGCTTGAGGCGGCAGGGGCGGTAGTCGAATTCAAATAAGCTGACAATTTAAATCCTCCCCAAGGCTCTCTTCAAAAAGAGGGCCTTGGGCAGGGTTGTCTTTTGTGTTTTATTTCACTTTTAATGGCTAATAGAGCTTAAAAAAAGCAGGGACACCCAGCGACAATGGAAAAACACGACAAGCGTTACAGCTTCGGTAAGATTCCAGAAATTTGTGAAATGCCTCACCTGGTCGAGATCCAGACAAGCTCGTTCCAGGACTTCTTGCAGCTGGGCGTTGCCCGCTCGAAGCGCAAGAACATCGGCCTCGAAGAAGTCTTGAAGGAAGTCTTCCCGATCGAGAGCTACGACGGCAATTACAAGCTCGAGTACGTGTCCTACAGCTTCGGCAAACCCAAATATACGCTCGACGAATGCCAGAAAAAGGGCATGACGTATTCGGTTCCGCTGAAGATCAAAGTCCGCCTGAAGAGCGAAAAAGACACGAAAGAACAGGAAATATTCCTCGGCGACATGCCGCTGATGACCGAAACCGGCACGTTCATCATCAACGGCGACGAGCGCGTCATCGTGAGCCAGCTGCACCGCTCTCCCGGCGTCTCGTTCGAAAAAAATCTTCATCCGAACGGCAAGATCCTGCACTCGGCCCGCCTGATCCCGCATCGCGGCGTCTGGCTCGAGTTCGAGTTCGACATCAACGACACGCTCTATGCGTATATCGACCGCAAGAAAAAATTGATCGCGACCACGCTGCTGCGCGTGTTCGGCTACGAGTCCGACGAAGCGATCATCAAGGGCTTCTGCGGCATCGAAAAGATCGATTCCATCAACCGCTACAACCCGAAGAACCTGATCGGCCACACGCTGGCGCTCGACGTCCTAGACCCCGAAAGCAAGTCCCTGGTCGCCGAGCACGGCCTTGAGATCACGAAGGAAGTGCTGGCGAAGATCATCGCCGCCGGCGTCAAATCCATTTCCATCACCCGCACGCAGTCGCCCGAGATCGTCGCGACGCTGAAAAAAGACCACACGAAGACCGCCAACGAAGCCTACGTCGACATCTACCGCAAACTGCGCCCGGGCGACCCGCCCACGGTGGACAGCGCGAAGACGAGGGTCGACCGTCTTTTCTTCGACGCCAAGCGCTATGATCTCGGCGGCGTCGGACGTTTCGTCATCAACCGCAAACTCGGCGTCAAAGACAGCCTCGACAACCGCCTGCTGACCCGCGACACGCTCGTGGCCGTCATCAAGCGCCTCATCGCCATCAAGAACGGCGACGGCGAGACCGACGACATCGACCACTTGGGCAACCGCCGCGTCCGCACGGTCAGCGAGCTTTTGCAGGCGCAGTTCCGTATCGGTTTGGCGCGTTTGGAGCGTTCCGCAAAGGAGCGCATGGGTATTTACGACCTGCCGAACATGATGCCGCACAACCTTATCAACTCGAAGCTGATCTCCAGCGTCATCCGCGACTTCTTCGGACGCAGCCAGCTTTCGCAGTTCATGGATCAGACCAACCCGCTGGCCGAAATG
>CAZCVC010000164.1:0-3516 GCA_964502045.1 uncultured Planctomycetia bacterium
AAGATTGGAAGATTGGTTAAACAGAAAATAGAGAATGAGTATTTCTATTACGGAGAAGAACCGATGAATAAAAAAGATACTTCGTTTAAATCCTATTACGAATCAAAAATTAAAGATAATCCCAAAAAGGAACTGGAGATCCAGCTGGAAATGGCCAAAGCTGATCTTTCGGAGATGCTTGTTGCGCATCGCGAGCAGAGGGGAATGACGCAGAAGCGGCTTGCCGAACAACTGGGAGTCACTCAGCAAGTCGTGAGCCGTATTGAAGGCGGAGTGAACAATATCACCATCGACACTCTGCTTAGAATTTTAGAAATATTGCATATTTCATTAAAGGTGCGCGTCGCTCAAAGAAATGGGCATCAGAAGATACTGCAATTTACGTAAACCGAACCAGGTCCCAAAGGGACAGACTAGAATATTTTTTAGCTCTAATTTTTTAGAAAATCCGTAATTTTTTTGAGATCTTCCTCAAAGTCCATCTCCGTCCAAAAATAGCCCTGAGTGGGGACCCAGCTGATTTTTCTTTTCTCTAAGAGCTTGCAGTAGGCATCTTCGTATTCGACGAGGACGTTTTTTTGGCGGACGAAATTTTTCAGGATATTTTGTAATTCTTTTGCGTCGTTTTTCGAAAACTTCACGATGCCGGTGGCTTCTCCAATAGGTTTGAGTCCAGGGACGGAAGGCTTTGTGATGGCTAGTGGACGGCCGTTTTTGACGCGGAGCATCATTTCCTCGCCGTTCTCTTTGGCGCCTTCGTCCAGCAGGAACGCGCTTCCCGGCGCGTCGAGCAGACGGCCCAGCATCGGAACGGGGAAGAAGACGTCGGCGTCCATTACGATGACATCATCATTCAAATATTTTCCGGCGGTGTGAAGAGATAACACACTGCCTTTGCGGTAGTGCTTGTTCTCGATGAGTTTGATGTTGAGGCCGGCGCCGTATTTTTTGCAGGCTTGGGCGATGAGGTGCTTTTGGTGGCCGACGACGACGGCCACGTCGGCGATGCCGTTGTTGCGGAAGGCGTCGAAGTAACGGGCGAGCAGGGTTTCTCCGGATTTTGAAAGGGGGATGAGGCACTTCGGGAGGCGGCGGGTGCGGGCGCCGAAGCGTTTACCGACGCCGGCGGCCAGGACGATGGCCTTCGGGGTTTTCTGCAGCTTGCCGCCGGTGATCTTTTCTAGTTCGATGAGGAAACGCTTCACGTCGTGTTCGCGGATGTCGCCAAGCGTCGACACGCGGAAGATGCTATTCCTCAGAGCGGATTGTCCGGCGTAGATGACGAAACCATTTTGTTTCAGGCGGGCGTGCAGGTGCTCGTACGTGACCGTTTCGGGGAGTTTCGCGGCTAGCAGCGCGTGCGAACGGTGTTTTTTCTCCAGGAGGAGGCGGACGCCGATCTTCATGAGCCCTTTTTCGAGGACCTCGCTTTTTCTGGCGTAATGCGCGATGCGGCGGCCGAGTCCTTCTTTTTCAAGCTCGGCCAGGGCTTGGCGGAATGCGTAAAAAAGCTGCACGGCCGGCGTGAACGCGGGAGCGCCCGAGTCTCCGGCCTTCAGCGTCGCGGCCAGGTCCATGTAGACGGTCGCCCCGCCGCTCAATTTGGCCGCTTCTTTTTTCGAAACCAGCACGAAGGCGACGCCCGGGTACCCGTGCAGGCATTTGCCCGCCGAGCCGGCGCAGAAATCGATGCCGTATTTTGCGAAGTCGACGGTTTCGGCGCCGAGCGAACTCACCGCGTCGACGAGCAGAGTTTTTTTGTATTTTTTTGCCAGCATCCCGACGGCTTCCAGCGGATTGAGCATGCCGGTCGAGGTCTCGTGGTGCACCATCGCGATCGCCGTGAGGTTTTTATCTTTTTTCAGGACCTCTTCGACGGCTTCGAGACTCGGGAAACTTCCGAGCGGCGCTGCCAGCACGCGGTGCGCGGCGTCGTGGACGTTCAGGATCTGCGCGAGGCGCTCGCCGTAGACGCCGTTGGAAAGAACGAGGACTTTTTTTCCGGGACGCGCGTAAGAGGAGAGCATCGACTCGACGGCCAGCGTACCTGAGCCGGTGAAGAGCGCCGCCGCGTGCGTTTTTTCGATATGGAAAATGCGAAGAAGCCGGCGGCGCGTGTCGGCGAACAGTTCCGAGAATTCGTCTTCGCGGTGGCAGATGTCGGGGCCGAGCAGGGCGGAGCGGACGCCTGGCGTCACGTTGACCGGACCGGGGTTCATCAGCACCCAGCGTGGTTTCATCGCAGCGACTCGGAAAAACTCGCCGTGATCTCTTCGGGCGTCGCGACGATGCGCGGCGGCGGTGCTGACGCGTCGTACTTCGTACGAACGAGCAAAAATGCCGGGCCTTTCACCGCGAGGATCTTTTTCATGGCGCGATTCAGGCCCCAGCGCGTACGGACGCGCTTGGCCCAGCGGTAGCCCGCGCTTTTGGCGATCTTTTCGAGCTTCACGGTCTTGGTATGCGAGACCTGGCCGCCCGTGGATTCGTAACTGGCATTATCGATGACGATGTGCAGGAAATTTTCTGGCTTCAGCGCTCCGATCGTGGCCAGCTGCCCGAGATTCATCAGCACGGCGCCGTCGCCGTCGAGCGCGACGACTTTTTGGCCGGGCTTCGACAGCGCGATCCCCAGCGCAATCGAGGAGGTCATGCCCATCGAGCCGATCATGTAGAAATTTTCCGGGCGGTCCTTGGCGGCCTGGCCGTAACGGGAGATGTAGCCGGTCGCGTGGATGACAGGCTCGTTATTCACGTGCGCGAACACCGTTTTCACTGCATCTAAACTTTTCATTCTCCGAAAATTCCTCTTTTGACGAAGATGACGAACGGCTCTTTTTTTTCGCCGATCACGCGCGAGGCCTTGAAAAGCGCGGGCAGGAGCTCGTCTTTGTCCGGAGCCACGCTTTGGACGCCGATCTCTTTGACCAGGCGTTCGCAGGAGCGTCCCATCACGAGGTGCTCGGGCGCGTCGGGGCCGAGCCCGCGGTACGTGACGAGGCAGAGCACCGGGATCTTGTAGATGAGGTTGAGCGACGTTAGCACGTTCAGCGAATAACCGAGGCCCGAATTCTGCATGAGGACGACGGGGCGCTTGCCGGCAAGATACGCGCCGGAAGCCATGCCGATAGCGGCATCCTCACGCGTCGCGGGAATATAAGGAAGCGAGCTGTCGCGATCGATGTCGGCCAGCAGCGCACCGAGCAGGGAGCAGGGGACGCCTGTGAAGAAGTTGAAGCCTTCTTCCTTCAGCGCGGCAGAAAATTCGGAGGCGTTTTTTTGGTGAGCATCGGTCCATTTCGACATGAAACGATGATAGCAGAACGGATTTCAAAAAAGAATAACTTCCGAAATCGCGTTTGTGCTAAATTGGCCTCATGACCTCGTATCCCGAGCTTCTTTTCGGCTTCAACCGCCGCCTGTCGATGCGCCTGGTGCCGTTCCTGCTGCGCACGCCGGCGACGCCCAACCAGATCACGACGCTTTCGCTGCTTTGCGGCGTCGCGGCCGCGTGGT
>CAZCVC010000165.1:0-3515 GCA_964502045.1 uncultured Planctomycetia bacterium
CGGGGATCTGGCATGAATCCGATCGACGTCCGGACCGCCTCCGTCTTGCCCTCGGCGCGGGTCAGTATCCATTCGAGGACCCTCAGGAGCTCGCCGAAACCGGGCCAGACCGTTTTTCCGGATGCGTCCTTGCGGAACCAATTCACATGGAATATTTTCGGCGGTCTCTTCATCTTTTTTCCCATTTCGAGCCAATGACGGAAATAATCACCCATGTCATACCCGCAGAACGGCAGCATCGCCATCGGGTCGCGGCGGACGACGCCGACTTTTCCTGTCGCGGCGGCCGTCGTTTCGGATCCCATCGTGGCGCCCAGATACACGCCGTGCTGCCAATTGAACGCTTCGTAGACGAGCGGCGCCAGCGTCGCGCGCCGGCCGCCGAAGATGATGGCGCTGATCGGCACGCCCTTCGGGTTTTCCCACTCGGGCGAGATCGACGGACATTGGCGCGCGGGCGCGGTGAAACGGCTGTTGGGATGCGCCCCCTTCTCGCCGGATGCCGGAGTCCACGGCTTGCCTTTCCAGTCGATGCCTTCGGCGGGCGGTTCCCCGTCCATGTCTTCCCACCAAACGGTACCATCCTTCTTCTTCAGCACGTTAGTAAAAATGGTGTTTTTACCGATGGTGGCTATCGCGTTCGGGTTGGATCTCAGGTTCGTGCCCGGCGCGACGCCGAAAAAGCCGGCTTCGGGATTGACGGCCCACAGCCTGCCGTCCTCCCCGACGCGCATCCAGGCGATGTCGTCGCCGACGGTCCAGACCTTATAGCCTTTCATCGAATCGGGCGGGACCAGCATCGCGAGATTCGTTTTTCCGCACTGGCTCGGAAACGCCGCAGCCACGTAGCGGACCTCGCCCCGGGGGTTCTCGATGCCCGCGATCATCATATGCTCGGCGAGCCAGCCTTCTTTGTTGCCCAGCCAGGAAGCGATGCGCAGCGCGAGGCATTTTTTGCCCTGCAGCACATTGCCGCCGTAATTGGAGCCCACGCTCCATATCGTGTTGTCTTCGGGAAAATGACAGATGAACCGCCGGTGGTCGTCGAGGTCGGCCTTGCCATGAAGGCCGCGCGTGAAGCCGGCGGAATCCCCGAGCTCGTCCAACGCGATCTTCCCCATCCGCGTCATGATGCGCATGTTCAGCACGACGTACAGGCTGTCCGTCAACTCGATGCCGATCTTGTTGAACGGAGACCCGGGAATGCCCATGATATAAGGGATCACGTACATCGTACGTCCCTTCATCGAATTTTTGAAGATCGCGGACAGCTTCCCGTAAGCTTCTTCCGGGTTCATCCAATTATTCGTGGGGCCGGCCTCTTTCTTGTCCCTCGTACAGATAAATGTGAGTCCTTCGACGCGCGCCACGTCGTTTTCCTGGCTGTGTGCGTATAAACATCCGGGCATTTTTTTCTGGTCCAGCTCTTCGACCTCCCCCTTCTCCACGGCCTTACGGGTGAGAAGCACCCTTTCATTTTCGGTGCCGTCGCACCAGTAAACCTCGTCCGGCCGGCAGAGTTTTTCCATCTCATCGACCCAGTTCGAAAGTACCCGGTTCCCCGCCGGAACTTTTTTTTCGATTTTCTTGACGTTCCCCATGACGCCTTCCTTTCGCTTGATCATATCTTAATCAATTATGATCCGAAATGAGGTTTAAAGATAGGGGCGCCTCGATATATCATTTAGCCTTTGGCTTGACCTCCGAATGCCACTTCCACAGCTCATAGACCGGAGGATAGATCAGAAGCTCCAGGATGAAACTCGTCAGAAGCCCTCCGATCATCGGCGCCGCGATGCGCTTCATCATGTCGGCGCCGGTCCCCATCGACCACATGATGGGCAAGAGGCCCAGCATCGCCGCCATCACCGTCATCATTTTCGGACGAATGCGCTTCACGGCGCCGTGGATGACGGCTTCCTCGAGGTCTGCGCGCGTTTTCATTTTTCCGGCCTTCACGGCGTCCTTATAAGAGATGTCAAGATAGAGAAGCATGAACACACCCGTCTCCGCGTCCAGCCCCATCAGCGCGATCATGCCGACCCAGCTGGCAATGGAAACGTTGTAACCGAGCAGGTACATGAACCAGACCGCGCCGATCAGTGAAAACGGCACGGCCAGCAGTACGATCGAGGTTTTCACCCAGGACTTCGTATTCAGGTAAAGCAGCAGCACGATCAGCAACAGCGTGAGCGGGACCACGATGGCTAAGCGTTTTTTTACGCGCACCATGTTTTCGTACTGTCCGCTCCACAGCATCGAATAGCCCTGCGGAACGCGGATATGTTTTGAGACGACCGCTTTCGCCTCTTTCACGAAACCGCCGATGTCGCGCCCCGCGACGTCGACGTACACGTAGCCGGTCAATCTTCCATTCTCGTCGCGGATCATCGAAGGGCCCTGCACGAGTTCGATGTCGGCGACGTTCGATACCGGTACTTGCGCGCCGGATGGCGTCCGTATCAGCAGCGCTTTCAGTGCCTCCGGGTCGGACCGGTAATCGCGGCCGTAGCGCACCTGCACCGGGTAGCGTTCTCTCCCCTCGATCGCCGTCGTCACTTCCTCGCCGCCGACGGCGGCCGACAGCGTCCTTTCCAGCCCTTCGGCGGTCAGCCGGTACTGCGCGAGAGCCTCGCGCTTGATCTTGAAATCCAGAAAATATCCGCCCGTAACGCGCTCGGCGAACACGCCGCGCACGCCCTTTACCGGCTTGAGCGCGTTTTCGATGTCGAGGCCGATGCGTTCGACCTCTTTTAAGTCGGCGCCGTAGATCTTGATGCCTACCGGCGTCTTGATGCCGGTGCTCAGCATGTCGAGGCGGTTTTTGATAGGCATCGTCCACGCGTTCGTGGCGCCAGGCAAACGCAGAGCCGCGTCCATTTCGTCCACCAATTGATCGTAGCTGATCCGGTTCCGCCATAGATGCGTGAGCGGCTCCTGCAGGAACGCGGGCAGTCCCGAGTACCAGCGTTTGACGGGCCGCCACTCATGCTCGGGTTTCAGCACAACCACGGTCTCCATCATCGAGAGCGGCGCGGGGTCCGTGGACGTTTCGGCCCTGCCTGCCTTGCCGTGCACGCGCTCCACTTCGGGAAAACTCTTCAGGATGCGGTCCTGCGCGATGAGCAATTTTTCGGCTTCGGCGACGGAAATGCCCGGAAGCGTCGTCGGCATGTAAAGGATGGTGCCTTCGTTCAGCGGCGGCATGAATTCCGAACCCAGCTTGAAATAAACCGGCACGCAGCTCAAGAAAAGTACGAGAGCGCCGGCGATCATCGTTTTCGGATGCTTCAGCGCGAAGCGCGCGGGCCTTTCGTACAGCCGGTGAAGCGTCCGGCTGACCGGATGGCGTTCTTCCGGATAATATTTGCCTACGAAGATAGCGTCCGCCGTCTTAGAAAGCCACCGAGGACGGAAATTGAACGGATCCATGCGCGCAAAAAGCATGCGCAGCGCCGGGTCCAGCGTAATCGCGAGCACGGCCGCGATCACCATCGCAAGGTTCTTCGAGATCG
>CAZCVC010000166.1:0-3511 GCA_964502045.1 uncultured Planctomycetia bacterium
CAGCCTTTTCCCAAACATAGTAGAATACGTCTTGCAATATTTCTTCCGCGTCGGGCTTCGATCTCAGGACGCGGAAAATGAGCGTAAAGGCCAGAGGAGAAAGAAGATCGTAAAATCTCCCGAATGCCTCTTTATCTTTAAGTACGATTTTTTTGATCAGCTGGATTGGGTCGTTTTCGAGGGTTTCAGCCATAAAGGGTTTATATCATAAAAACCCTCCGGCTGGCAAATACCCAAAAAAGGTACCAATCCGGCCTGCGGGATTCATCGTAAGGCTGGTATAAGCGCACGAATCACGAACGAAGAATCGGAGGGTAATATGCGTTTGAAATGGCTCGCGCTCGTCTTTTTATTTTCCCTTATTTTGACCCCCGCCGTCTGGGCGGCAACTTACCAGGTCGACAAAGACCACACGAGCGTAACATTCAAGATACGCCACCTTTTCTCCAATACGCAGGGCACTTTCAAGGACTTCGAGGGAACGATGGAATTCGACCCCGACAAACCGGAGACCTGGAGCGCCAGCGGCACGATCAAGGTCGACAGCATCGACACTAATGTCCCCGAGCGCGACAAGCACCTTAAATCCAAGGACTTTTTTGACGCGGAGAAATATCCGGTCATCACCTTTAAGACGACCAAGGTCGCGGACGCCACGAAAGAGGGCGCCAAGGTCGAGGGCCTTCTTTCCATGCACGGCGTGGAAAAGCCCATCCTCCTGGACGTGCAGGTCCACGGCGTCGGCAAAGACCCGTGGGGCAACGAGCGCGCGGCCATGACGGCGACGACGAAGATCAACCGCAAAGACTTCGGCATCGTGTACAACCAAGTTCTTGATAAGGGTCAACTCATGCTCGGCGAGGACGTCTCGATCACGATCGAGCTTGAGGGGATTAAAGCATAACATTATCAAGAGTGCAGTAGTGTCGTTAAACCAACAGGAGGAGTACAGATGAACAGCACGAAAAAAAATAAAATGATCGCAGCTTCCGTTGCCGGTCTCATCGCGATGGGCACCATGGGCATCGCGGTTGCGAACGCCGAAGGTGGCGCGCTCGTTCCTTGCTACGGCGTCAACGCCTGCAAGGGCGCCGGAGATTGCGGCGGCAAGGGCCATGCCTGCGCCGGTAAGAACGCCTGCAAGGGCGCCGGTGTGGTGAACGTCCCCGCGGACGCCTGCACGAAGATCGCCGGTGGAAAGCTGACGGCGGAATAAGCAGCACAGAAGGGGCATTGCCGGAAGCGAACGCTTCCGGCAATGCTTTTTTTGTTTATGCCGACTCTTCCCAACCCGTCCATTTACGCGAACACGCTGAAAAAAACGGCCCCCTGGCCCGTCATGGGCTGCGGCATCGGCCTGCGTGCCGACCATTACAACTACATTCTTTCCGAAAACCCGAAGGTCGACTGGTTCGAGGCAGTCACCGAAAATTTCATGGATTCCGGCGGAAGGCCGCTGGAGATCCTCACCCAGATAAGAAAAAATTACCCGGTCGCGCTGCACGGCGTCTCGCTTTCGATCGGCTCGGCCGATCCGCTCGACATGAAATATCTCGAACGCCTGAAGGTCCTGGCGGACCGCATTGACCCTTTCATCGTTTCCGACCATCTCTGCTGGAGCGGCGTCGAAGGGGAGAGCCTTCACGACCTCCTGCCGCTTCCGCTGACCGAAGAGGCCGCCGATTACGTGGCCGAGCGCGTGCAGCGCGTTCAGGACTACCTGGGCCGCCGGTTCGTGATCGAGAACGTCTCGACGTACGTCACTTACAAGCATTCGACGATGCCGGAGTGGGAGTTCCTGACCGCCGTCGCGCGCCGCGCCGGCTGCGGCATCCTGCTCGACCTCAACAACATTTACGTGAATTCGAAAAACCATCGCTTCAATCCCGATTCCTACGTGCGCCACATTCCGGCCGAGCTCGTCGCGCAGTTCCATCTGGCCGGGCACACGGACATGGGCGAGTTCCTGTTCGACACGCACGCGGGTGAAGTCGTGAACCCGGTCTGGCAACTTTATGAAAAGGCGCTGGCTCTGTACGGCCAGGTCTCGACGCTGATCGAGTGGGACTCCGCGATCCCCGGATTTTCGAAGCTGATGGAACAGGCCGCCACGGCGCGCGCCTACTACGACCGGTTCGGTCCCGACCGCTACCCGAAGACGGACCCGGTCTTTTTGCCGAAAAAATACGACGGCTCGATCCGTCCCGACCAGTGGAAAGCGCTGCTCGAAGGCCAGCGCCGCATGAAAAGCATGGTACGCCCGGCCGCCGGCGAGATCGAAAGCGCCGATTTCCTGAACCCGCAGGGAAGCGCCACGGGGCAGGAGCGCATGCACGTGTACGCGGGCGGATACGTTGCGCGCATCCACGAGTCGTTGACCGAGACCTACGAATCGGTGAAGCACGTGCTCGGTGAAAAAGCGTTTCTCGATCTCGCCGAACACTATGCGGCCGCGCACCCTTCGCACAGCTACAATTTGAGCGAAGCCGGCCGGCAGCTTTCCGAATATTTCAAGAGCACCGAATGGGCCAAGAAGCTGCCGTTCCTGCCGGACCTCGCGCGGCTGGAGCGGCTCATCGTTGAATCGTTCCACGCGTTTTCCGAAAAACCTTTTGATCCCGCGTTTCTGGCCGGCATGGACGGGGACGCGTTCGACTCGCTGAGCCTGCGCTTCCAGCCGCACGTGAAGCTGATGGCCTCCGAATGGCCGGTGCTCGACATCTGGAACGCGCGCAAGCGGCCCGCCAAGGAAATGAGCATCGACCTCGTCGGCCGCCCGCAGAACGTGCTCGTGCACCGTGCCGGCGCCGAAGTGCTCTGTCAGCCGGTGGACGCACGCCAGCACCAAATGCTTACCTCGCTCTTGGCCGGCAAGACGCTGGCGGAGTCCTGCGACGACCTCGCGAAATTCGGCGACGAAGAATTCCCTGTCATGGAATGGTTCTCGTCTTGGGCTTCGCAGGGGCTCCTTTCCGGTGGCGCCTAAAAAACCCTCGCGTGCCGCGGGCGTTCTGACGCCGCTCTTTTCCGTCTATTCCCGTTCCAGCATCGGTACCGGCGAGATTCCGGACCTCCGGCTGCTTGTCGACTGGTGTAAAAAATGCGGCCTGCGCCTCCTGCAGCTGCTGCCGATGAACGACGCGGGATTCAATTTCCGTCCCTACGATTCCGAAAGCTCGATCGCGCTCGAGCCGTTCTATCTTTCGCTCGACGAGATCGCGCACGTCGAGGCGGCCGAGTTCAAGAACGAGATCGCAGGCTTGCGCAAAAAATTTCCCTGCACCGGCGATTATTTCGACACCGGCGTCAAGAAGGCGAAGCTCGACCTGCTCTGGTACATGTTCCGCCGCCAGAAAAAGTCCGGCGAAAACGATTTTGCCGCTTACCGCCGGGAAAACCAATACTGGCTTGGGCCCTACGCGCAGTACAAAGTGCTGAAGGACCGCTTCGGCCTCTCGGCCTGGATGGACTTGCCTGACGAGCTGAAAAACCGGCACGCCGACTCGCTGGC
>CAZCVC010000167.1:0-3498 GCA_964502045.1 uncultured Planctomycetia bacterium
AATATGACGAGCTCCCGTGCCTACAAGAAGGACATCGCGCCTCTCTCTGCCGCCGATTCGAGGGCGCTTTTTGAGAAGATCGACGATCTGAACGTCGTCCGCTACCGTTATAAGGAAGCGGGCGCCGACACTCCGCTGCGCATCGGCCTTCTGGTCGAGGAGGCGCCGAAAGAGCTCGTGACCGAGAACGGAAAGACGCTCAGTACCGGCGATACCATCGCGTTCCTTTTCGCCGGCGTGCAAGGCCTGCGCGAGGAGAACCGCCGTCTTGAAGCGGAGATCGACGCGCTCGAACTCGAGACGGCCCGTCTGGAGGCGCGAAAATGATAAGCCTCTTTGATGTGAAAAGCCTTCTTCAAAAGTTCGCGGCCTTCACGGCGCTGATGCTCGTGCTGCTGCCGGCTCTGTTCGCCGGAACCTCGACGAGCGTGACCTACTACCCGGCGCCGATCGGGCAATACCTGATCGTTGAGGCCAGCCAGACGCTCACCATCGGCCGCAGTGCCACGCCCGCGACAGGTGTCACTTTCAACGGCAATAACATGCTGCGCGTGCTGGAGGTCAAGAACAACCTGATCGGGGCATGGCTAGGGACTTCCCGCGGCGGCAACTTCCGCGTCGAGGGCAATGTGAACATCCGGGATTCGGCCAGCCGCAGCGTGTTTTTCGTCGATGCCGCCAACAACCGCGTGGGCGTGGGCCTCGACAGCAACAGCATCCGCACGAATTCCGGCATGAACCTCGATGTCCGCGGCAGCTTGAAAGCGCAGGTTATCGCCGCGCGCGAATCGACCGCGGACCCCTACAACGATACGAATCCGTGGGGCGAGATGCAGGCCCAGTACAACGCGGCCGACAATACTTCAGCCGCCGCCAATCCGGCGGGCTCCTACGCGCGTTTTTCCACGGTCTATAAGGACGTCAGCCTCAATCCCACCGGCTATTCTTTCGGGACTCTGCATATCGACGCGCAGCCGATCTATCTGCAGAGCAGGAATAAGTCCGCACAGGGCGTCACGCTGGGGCAGGGCCGCGGCCGCGTCGTCATCCGCGGCTACAACGACCCTCTGATGACCGGAGCCACCGGCACGGCCGCCAACCTGATCTTCGTCGTCGGCGAGCCCGGCTCGACCGGCATTTCGCTGGCCAACAACTGGAATGCGAACTCCAGTTCGCGCGCGTTCAAAAAGGACATCGCGCCGCTGGCGCACGCGGATTACCAGGCCGCGCTTTCGAAACTCGCGTCGACGGACATCGTGCGCTACCGCTTCAAAGAAGAGGCTCCGGACGAACCTCTCCATACGGGCTTCATCGCGGAGGACGCGCCCGCCGAATTTTCCGAAGGAGGGAAGACCGTGAGTCTGCAGGACGAGATGGGTTTCCTCTTGGCAACGCTGAAGGCGCTCAAGACGGAGAGCGACCAGATGCGCCGCCGCACGGAGGAACTTCGCCATGAATAAGGCCCGGATCCGGAAAACGACTTTCCTCGTCGCGGCAGCCGCGGTGCTTTTCATCGCCAACGCTTTCTGCGAGAACTCCACGATCACGGTCACTTATCCGACGCCCCACGCCAAGTACAAAAACGTGCAGGTCGAGCGATTCCTATACATTTGTAAGTCTCCGAGCCAGCCATCGACGGTCTGGTACTTCGTCGCGGACCCCGTCGCCGTATCGCCGGTGACCACGGTGAACGGCGATTTTTTGATCAAAAGGACCAGCGCTGCCGACGGCACTGCCACATTCACCAACTGTTTGTTCCGCGCCGGCGGGCCCGATTATGCCAACAACGGCACCGGCACCGGCCCTTACGGTTTTGACGGCCTCCGCGTCCGCGCCAATGCCGCGCTCTCTGCAGGCGGGGGACAAGTGCTCATCGGCTCCAGTCCGGCGAAGCTGAATCACCGCTTAAAGGCCGAGACCGTGACGGGCGGGCGCCGCTTCCTCGTCGTGCAGAACCCTCCCTCGGCGGTGAACCGGCTTTACGGCGAGATGAGGGGCTTTACCGACCTCTCGCAGCCCTCGACCCCGGACACGCGCCTGCAGAAGAAGGCGCAATTCCGCGCCCGGTTCGACCAAAACACCGCATCCGAGTCCGACGACTTGTTCGGGGCCATGAGGATCGATGCCCACTACCTGCGTTTCGGCGAAAAGGCCAACGACCGCTTTCTTTACACTGCCCAGGGCCAGATGGACACTGTGCTTATCGGGGCCCAGAACGTGGCGCCAGGCTACACGGCCTCCAACGTGTTCCTGCAGGTGGGCAACCCGGGCGACGGCTCGTCCGCTGCCGGGGATTGGCGGACGTTCAGCTCGCGCGAATTCAAGAAGGACATCGCTCCGCTCTCGCCGGCCCAGTACGCGGACTCGCTGTCGATGATCGCCGACACGCTGCTCTGGCATTACCGTTTTAAGGGCGATGCCGCCGACAGCCGCCTGCGCATGGGACTCATCACCGAGGAGACCCCGAAAGCGCTTATCGCGCCGGAGGGCAAATCGCTCAACCTTTACGACACGCTTGGTCATCTGGCCGCGGCAATGAAACAATTGAAGAAAGAGAACGACGCATTAAAAATGAGGCTCGAATCCCTTGAACAAAAACGCGCGAAACTCATGGCGGCGGCTAAATAACGAATCGGGCTTCACTTTGATCGAGCTCGTCGCCGCGGCGATCTTGATCTCCGGCGTCATCGTCGGACTTTTTAGCGCGCTCGTGAGTGCCAACGCCTTTATGATGCCGCACACGAACGTCTCGCGCGAGATCGCGCGTATGCACATGGAATCCTTCCGTGAAGGGGTCCGCGGGGATTGGTGGGGGGACCCGTCGAGCTTTAACACCACGAACGTCGGTACGTCCGGCATGCCGCTGACGCTGCCGGCGACGTGGCAACAGGACTTACCGCTTGGCACCGTGACGGCCGACGGCATCACTTACACGGTCACATACAAAGTCACGCGTATGTACGTCGGTTCGCCGCCGACCGGGCTCGGCGGCGATTACCGGCGCGTGCAGGTCGATGTCACATGGTGACACGAGTCCGGCGCACCAACGGTTTGATCCGGTCCTTGCGCGCCAGGGCGGGATTCACGCTCATCGAGGTTGTCGTGGCTATGATGCTGCTCCCGATCGTCTTGCTCGCGGCGACGACGGTCTATGCGACCGCCTACAATTTCTTTTTGAAGTCCCGCGATGCGTCCGGACGCGTCGAAACTCTGATGGCGGCCGAGGCCATCGTGCGCAAGATCACCCAGGCCAACAAGGTCGTCATTGATTCGGGCGGGCAGCAGATCCGCATCCGTTGGGATTATTCGAGCGCATTCGTTGCCAATAACACGCCTTCCAATTTCAGCGATGACACCTGGGTGAAATACGCGGTGATCCTGAACAAGCTGTATTGGCGCATGGACGCTGCCGGCGCGAACCCCGATGACACGGACACGGCCGGGGCCTCCTCCGGCTCCGGAAACGAGGAATTTTCCCCCGCGCTGAATGTCGTCTCC
>CAZCVC010000168.1:0-3487 GCA_964502045.1 uncultured Planctomycetia bacterium
GTCTCGGGCGGCATCCACATCAATGTAAAGGGCGAAGCGACACCCGCCGTCAACACACTGTTCCTGCTCATCGGCGCCGTGCTGGCCAACGTTCTCGGCACGACGGGCGCTTCAATGGTGATGATACGGCCGTGGCTGCGCATGAACAAGTACCGCATCACGGCTTACCATGTCGTTTTCTTCATATTTCTGGTCAGCAACGTCGGCGGAGGGCTTACGCCTATCGGCGATCCGCCTCTATTCCTAGGTTATTTGAAAGGTGTGCCATTTTTCTGGGTGCTCGAGAACGTCTGGCCGATATGGGCTATGACAACGGCGCTCCTGCTCGTGATCTTCTTCGCCATCGACAGCGCCAACTTCCGCCGGGCGCCTATCGCCGTGCGCAAAAAGGAAACTTCACACGAAGAGTGGAAATTCCTGGGCGGCCACAACGTGATATTTCTTTTGATGATCCTCGGCGCCGTGTTCATCAACGATCCGCCGTTCCTGCGCGAGGCGCTGATGGTGCTGGCGGCCGTGCTGTCCTACAAGACCACGCCGAAGCCGGTGCACGAGTCGAACAATTTCAATTTCGCGCCTATCAAGGAAGTGGCGATCCTGTTCGTGGGCATCTTCGCGACGATGATACCGGCTCTGCATTGGCTGGAGAAATACGCCTCCGAGATCGGCATCCGCAGCGTCGGACAATTCTATTGGGGAAGCGGCATCCTCTCAAGCGTGCTGGACAACGCGCCGACCTATCTTAATTTCCTCTCGGCCGCGCTAGGCCTCTTTGGAACGCACGCGCCCGGTCAGGAACGCGCCGGCGTCCTCGCGCTCCTCACCAGCCATCCGGACTACATCCGCGCGATCAGCGTCGGCTCCGTCTTTTTCGGCGCCGTGACCTACATCGGCAACGGCCCCAATTTTCTCGTGAAATCCATCGCCGACCAGTCCAGCGTGAAAACGCCGACGTTTTTCGGCTATTTCTTCAAATACGCCCTCTTCATTCTGATCCCCATCTACACGCTCGTGTGGTTCCTGTTCTTCCGGGGAAATTGAAGCTAAACGATATCGACGCGGGCGCCGAAAGGCACGCGCTCGAATAAGTCAACGGCGTCGCGGTTTTTCATACGAATACAGCCGTGCGAAGCCGGCGTGCCGATGAGCCCTTCGTCGGGCGTGCCGTGAATGTAAATGCAGCGCCGGAACGAATCCACTTCCCCGCCCCGGTTTTTTCCGGGCTCCATCCCTTCAAGCCAGAGGATACGCGTCGTGACGTAGTCGCCTTCCACCGGCGTGCGTGTTGGATTGGGCGCGATGATCTTTCCGGTCGGACGCCTTTCTTTGAAAATGGTCCCGAGCGGCGCTCCCGCCCCGATCTTGCGGGCGACGCGGTGCCGGCCCAGCGGCGTCTGAAAACTCCCCTCGCGGTTCCCTATCCCGTACTTCGAAGTGGACACCGGATAAGTTTTGACGATCTTATCGTTTTTGATCAGATAAAGTTTCTGGTCGGGCACGGAAATTTTAAGCCGGAGCGGCGTTTCGGCGGAGAGCGGCGGGCAAAATTGGACGAACAGAAGCAGCGGAACGAAAAAACGGCGAAACATGACGGCTTAAGCTTCGGACCCGTCGTCGATGACTTTTTTGATCTCCGCATGAGTAAAAAGCATATCCACACCTTCGTCAGCGCGAAACCAGACGCCGTCCGCACGCTTTTCAAGGATCCGGCCGTTCACGGTCTGTCCGTTATGAAGCACAAGACTGTCGTTCTTGACCATCGCGGGGCGGGCGGGTTCGGGAACGGGAACAGGAGCCGGCTCCGGTTCGGGAACAAATTTTGTTTCCGGTTCAGGCTCGGACTTGGCAGCTTCGGTCGCTGCCTTTAAAACGTCCTCTTTATTTTCGGACCCGGTCAGGCGCTCTTTCGTCCTGCCAACGAGATCCAACAGCTTGTGCCGCTTCGGGTCCGTGACGATGACGACGTCTTTCATCCCCTGCTTTTTAAGCTCGCTTTGCCATTTCAGAAGGAACGCGTCGATCATCACCGGCGGCACTTCGGTAAAAAGCACTACATTCTCATAGTCGTTTTCATCGAGAAATGCCAGGTACGGCTGCTCGAGCGGCGCCCGTTCGAACATTTTCAGCGATTCCCCCGTCATCTGCGCGAGGTTCAGGCATTCGGAGATGACAGGCTTCCAGTCGTCGCTGGTTTGCTGGCCGCGGTCCTTGGCGGTCTCGAGGCAGGCCTCGGCGTCGCTGAATGCCGTCATCGTCGTCATGGTATGGCCTTTGACGCTCTTATGGATGCTGACGGAATAATGGTCGGCGGCAAAAGCCGGCACGGCGCCGAGTAAAACTGCGCCACAGAGAAACAAGGAAGTAACGCGGAGAAGAAGGGTCACGAGGATAATTATGTCACCAGCAGCCCCGCTTCGCAAGCCTTCGCAGGGGAGCTGAGATGCGGCCTTCAGACCTTGCGGGACTCGCTTTTACCGGGAACACTCACCGGTTTCGGCTTTTGAATGAATAGTTTGGCCGTAAACCGGGAGACCGGTTTTTTGACGTCATCGGTTTTGTGAAAACATCCGTCGCAGTTCGTAAAGCCTGCCGGAACACGCACCCCGCAAACCCGGCATGTCTGATAGGCGCTCATGTTTCCTCCTGGTTCTTATTGTGTCGTTTCCCGCTCTCAGGTCTGAGAAAGGAGATCGAGGACCAAAGAATCTGTTTTCAGTTTTTTGCCCAGCGATCTCTGGACTTTTTCGGCCGACTTTTTCAACGTGATGTCGAAAACGAACGCGAATTCCCCGACCAGCCCTTTGATGGAACGCTCGAGCACCGGCCGCTTGATCCGGTTTTTGGCTTCGGTGTTTTCATAGGAAAATACGGCGCGCGCCAGGTCCCAGGTCCTGTCGTAAGAAGCTCCCGAATAACCGGTCTTGGGAACCGCCGGCGGCGGAGCGTCCGTCGCGTCGCCTGTCGTCAGGTAAGCCAGGATCTCATTGGCCTCTTTCAGCGAGACCGGCTTATGAAAACCGGATTCTTCGATGCCGGCCGCCGCGACCGTGATGCGGGTCTTCATGCTGTTGTCTTTCCGGGGAACCAGCAGATAGGATAAAACCTGTTTGTCGCCACGTTCCTGCCGTATCAGCCGCTCCACGCGGCAGAGCCCGTAAACCGGATGGTACAGTAAACTACCTTCAAGGATCTCTCGTACCATGATTGATTTTTCCTTTTATTAATGACCGCCATTGAGAACCAAAAAAATTCGTTCAATGAACTTAAACTGACGAACATGCAAGAATCGGCTTGAATTCACTTCATCAAATGAAGTGGGTCTCGTAGACCTGGAAGAAGATTAAGATGTACCTATTTTACGCCTTATCGAGGGCAATAGATACAGGCAAAAAAAATTAAAAGCCGCTAAGACTGCGACTTTCTTTTCTCCAATTCTTCCCAGCGTTCGTATATTTTGGCGCGTTCTTCTTCGATAGCCGCTAGGCGC
>CAZCVC010000169.1:0-3442 GCA_964502045.1 uncultured Planctomycetia bacterium
AAGGAATGTGACGCCAGCCTTCCTTCGGATATATCTGAGAAGGTTTTGGAATACGAAAAAAACACGGTGGCCAACCCTCCCACCGAGAAACGCTCGAAGCAAATCCTGCTCAAGGATTTGGAAGCGGAAGATGATCGTGTCAGGGAGGGGGCCAAGAAACTACCACTCTACCAAGCCGACGAAAATCTGCTCACCCCCTAAAAACCCAAAGCACCCTCAAAAAAAGCCATAGTCCTTCATAAAGTAACTTATTAAAATTTATTAATTTTATTTTGCTTTATTCCTTAAGTATTTGTTATAATCCGTTATCAGTAATAGTTACTTCTATTACATAGTACTGAAAAAGCGGGAGGGTTCGAGCTTTGGATCAGTTGATCGCCAGCTTTCCCAAGAACAAGTTCGAAGAAGTGCGTGTTTCCGTCAAAGAGTTCAAAGGCTATGACCTCCTTGACATCCGCGTTTACGCCGCGACGAAAGACGGCGAGGATAAGGTTCCCACCGGCAAAGGCATTTCCGTCAACGTCTCCCATTTTCTAGAATTGAAAAACGCTTTTCTCGAGGCCGAAAAAGTCCTGAGGAAAAACAACCTGCTCAATGAGTAAGATCATCGAAGCCCTGAAGTCCCGCGAAGCATCGCCGGCCGAACCCGGCGAACGCCAGATCCGATTCGAAAAAACGGGTCGCGAGCTGACGCAGGAACAGCTCGGCGAGATCTACTTCTCGGCGACCGGCAAGCCGAAGACGGCAGAACCGCCGGTCATCATCCGCGTCATCGAAAAACCCCGCATGGCCTCGGTCGTGCCGTGGATCATCACGTCGCTGGCGTTCCTGATCACGGCGCTGAGCCTTTTTTCCACGAAGCGCGTGTTCGTCGACATCAAGATCGTCGACGAAAAAACGCCTTACGCCGTCGCGGCGCAGCCGTCCGAGCGTGCGCCGGAACCGGTCGATGAGCCCGCCTTTTCGGAAGACGGCAACCGCATCGCTCTGCAGGAGTTCATTTTCGAAGGCGCCGCCTACCTGAAAAGCTCGCGCGACAAGAAACTTTTGACGCTCGTGAACAGCTCGGTCGCGCCGTTCGCACGCGCGACGATTCATTTCGAGCGCCCGCTGAATCTAAGAAAGGGCAGGATCGTTTTTTACGCGAAAGGCGATAAGGGCGGCGAAAATCTCGGCCTGGCGCTGAAGGACGAAGGCAATATCCAGGCCTTCCATAAGGGGAAGGTGTATCCTTTTCCGAACGGCCTGACGACGGGCTGGCAGAAGGCCGAAGTCACGCTGGCCGGGGCCTCGAAGGACTTCGATGGTCGCCGCGTCGAAAGCCTGCGCTTCGAGTTCGGCTCCAAAGACACGGCGAACCGGCCCGGCGATACGATCATGATCCGCAACCTCGAGTGGTTCCCGGAATGAACCGGACAGGGCGCGCACGATGAGAGTTATCGCGGTCTCGAACCAAAAGGGCGGCTGCGGCAAGACGACGACGGCGGTGAATCTCGCCGCATCGCTGGCCTCGTTGGGCAAGAAGACCCTCCTGATAGACCTCGACCCGCAGGCGCACGCGACTTACGGGCTCGGCGTGCGCTCGGACCGCAGCAGCGGTTCGATGTACAACGTGCTGACCGAAACGAGCGAAAAGAAGAAAAAATTCATCGAAGACATCCTCGTGCCCGTCGACGAATGCCTGGACCTGGCGCCGTCGCACATCCTGCTCAGCACGATCGAACAGGAGTTCACGAACAAGGACGAGTCGGTCTCACGGCTCTACGAAGTGCTGGGCAGCCTGTCGTTCCCGTACGACTACGTTCTCATTGATTGCCCTCCGAGCCTCGGTTTCCTGACGTTCAACGCGCTGCGCACCTCCGACCTCGTGATCGTGCCGATCGAGCTTTCGTCGTTCTCCCTGATGGGCGTCGACCGCCTGCTCAGCATGATCGAGCTGATCCGCGTGAAGCTCAAACACACGCCGAAGGTTCTGGCGCTGCCGACGATGATCGACCTGCGCACCAACCTCTCCAAACACATGATGGACCAGATCCGCGACGCGTTCGGAGACCACATCCTGTCCACGCCTATCCGGCAGACCGTGACGGTCCGCGAGTCGCAGATGAAAGGCGTGTCGCTTCTGCGGCACAGCGCGAAGTCCAAGGGAGCGCTCGACTACCTGATGCTGGCCCAGGAGATCCTGTCCCGCACGGGCGCCGAGCCGGGGCCGCAGCTGCTTCCTTCAGCGGCCCAGGACAAACACGAGCCGGATTTCCTGCGCGACTTCAGCGTCAAGATCGAGAATGCGCGGGAAGTGTACGTCGTCGGCGACTTCAACAACTGGTGCGTCACCGAGCAGTCCAAGCTCTGGGAAAAAGAAAAGGGCGTTTGGCAGAAACGGATCTTCCTCGGGCCCGGCAAGCACCGCTACAAGTTCATCATCGACGGACGCTGGGTCACCGACCCGGGCAATGACCACATCGAGCCTAATCCTTACGGGGGAATGGATTCCGTCCTAGAAGTCCATTGATGCGTTCCAAGAAGCTTCCTTACCGCGTCAAAAAATCCGACTTTATTTATCAAGGCCACGTCTTCAAGCTGTTCAAGGACAGCTTTGTGCTCGACGCGGTGCCCGGAAAGCTCGTCACGCGCGAGCTCGTCATGCATCCCGGCGCGGTCGCCATCCTCCCGTTCGTGAATCCCCGCGAGATCGTCCTTCTCCGCCAGTTCCGGTATTCAGTCCAGGGCGATCTCTGGGAGATCCCGGCCGGCACGCGCGAGGGTAAGGAACCGACGCTAGCCTGCGCGCGCCGCGAGCTCGAGGAGGAGACGGGTTTCCGCGCGCGGCGGTGGAAGTTCATTACCCGTTTTTTTCCGGCGCCGGGCCTGATGAACGAAGTGATGACGCTCTACCGCGCCGACGGGCTCGTGCCGGGCCGAAAAAACCTGGACCACGACGAGTTCATACAACACGAAACCGTGACAATCAAAAAAGCGCTTGATATGATTAAAGGGGGCGAGATACGGGACGCCAAGACCATTGTCGCGATATTATGGGCGGTGCATTTCAAATGATCAAAGAAGCGAAAATTTCATCGATCGTGTCGCTGTTTCCGCTTCCGCAGTACGTCGTCGTGCTGGAGGACGTTGCGAAGACGCGGCTCGTGCCGATCTGGATCGGCGTGAACGAGGGCAATGCGATCGCGCTCGAGATGCAGGGCGAGAAGTTCCCGCGTCCGCTGACGCACGACCTCCTCGTGAACATGGTCAAGGAGATGGGCGGCGAGATCGAGAAGATCGTGATCAGCGACCTCAAGGACAACAGCTACTACGCGATCATCTTCGTCCGCCTGGGCGGCCGCACGCTCGAGATCGACGCGCGCCCTTCGGACTCGCTGGCGCTGGCCGTGCGCGTGAACTGTCCGATCTTCATCGATGAGAAGGTGCTCGCGAAATGCCC
>CAZCVC010000170.1:0-3440 GCA_964502045.1 uncultured Planctomycetia bacterium
GAAGGACTCGTTCGAGACAACCGTAAACACCAGCATCAATATGACGATGTCGCGCACGATCCTGACCACGCTGACGGTTTTCATGGTCATCATGGCGCTTTTCTTCAAGGGCGGCGAAGTCATCAACGATTTCGCGTTCACGATGCTCGTCGGCGTGATCAGCGGTACCTATTCCACCATTTACATCGCGGCGCCGGTGCTCATCGACTGGCCCGGTTCCAACCCCAAAAAGAAATAGTATCGGGACACTTCTTTGAGAAACTGGGCGGTCCATCCGGTCGTCGATGAGGCCTCCCGCATAGCCAAAGAAACGAAGATCCATCCGGTCGTTGCCGCGATACTTCATCGCCGCGGTTTTTCCGATCCCGCCGAAATATCCCGCTTTCTGAACCCGTCGTTCGATGCTCTCGAAGACCCCTTCGTTTTCGAGGACATGCACAAGGCCGTCGAACGCATCCGCCGGGCCGTCGCCGCGAAAGAAAAGATGCTGATCTACGGCGATTACGACGTGGACGGCATCACCGGCAGCGCTATCCTTTATCCGGTCCTGAAAAAACTTGGAGCCGACGTGGAAGCGCACATCCCTCACCGTATCAACGACGGTTACGGACTGAACCGCGCGACGCTGGAGACATTGCTGAAGAAGAAATTCACGCTCGTTATCACCGTCGACAACGGAATCACCGGCGCCGACCACGTGCGGTACCTGAACGAAAAAGGCGCCGACGTCATCATCGTGGACCACCACACGCCGAAGGACGAGCTTCCGCCGGCCTACGCGATCGTCAGCGCCGTGCGCGGGGGCAAAGGGGACGGGAACCTGGCGGCCTGCGGGCTGGCATTCAAGCTCGCATGGGCGCTGACCGGCAATTTCGAGGACGTGAAGGACCTGTTGGACCTCGTCGTCGTAGGGACCGTGGCGGACCTGGCCACCGTGCTGGGAGATAACCGTATCATCCTGAAAGAGGGGCTGAAGCTTTTGGCGAAGACCAAGCGCCCCGGCCTGCGCGCGCTGATGGAAACGGCGCGTATCGATAAAAATTCCGTTTCTTACCGCGATATTGCGTTCGGTTTGGGGCCTCGCATCAACGCGTCCGGCCGCATGGGTTCGCCGCTGACGGCATTCAAACTGCTGACGACGGAAAATCCCGTGGAAGCCAAAAACCTCGCGCAGATCCTCGACGACGGCAACCGCGACCGCCAGCGCGTTGAAGCCGAAGCGTTTGAGGAAGCCATCGAGCGCGTCGAGCTGGACCCGTTGAAGCACGAGCAGAAGATCCTCGTATTAGAGAGCGAGGGTTGGCACGTCGGCGTCCTGGGCATCATCGCAGCCCGGCTCGTCGAGCGTTATCGCAAACCGGCGATCGTGATCTCGTTGAAAGACGGGGTCGGGAAGGGGTCCGGAAGGTCGGTGCCGTCATTCTCCATCTTCGATTCTGTGCTGCCGCACGAAGACCTGCTGGTGAATTTCGGCGGGCACGCGCAAGCCTGCGGACTTACCGTGAAGGCCGAAAATATCGCGATTTTCCGCGAGAGGATAAACGCCGCCGATTTCAATATCCACGAGCTGGCGCGCGGCGCCGACTTGCCGATAGACGCGGAGATGGAGGCCGGCCACGTGGACGCCGCGTTCCTGAAGGACCTGGAAAAACTGTCACCGTTCGGCCCGGGCAATCCGAAACCGCTCTTTGTTTCCAAAAAACTTAAAGTGCGGGGCGACGTGAAGAAGCGGGGCAAGGACACACTGCAGTGCTGGATGACGGACCCGGGCGGAAACAATACGTTCGAGGTGATCGGCTTCCGCTCTTACGAGCGGTGGATGAATTCAGGGCAGGAAAAAAGCGCCGTTGATATCGTGTATCAACCGGCGCTTAAAACGTTCAACGGAATCACGTCGATCCAGTTCGAACTGGAGGACTGGCGGTCAGGCTGACGCCGAACCCTCTGGCTTTCCGCCGGAGGCGGACCCGCTTTGCGCGGGCCAGGTACGCTTCGGAGCCTTCTTGACCCGGCCCGTCTTCAGGTAATTGGCCGAGACCTTGACCCATTTGACGGTGCCGTTCTCGATGATCTTGACGTTCTGTAAATTGGGCTTGAAGCGGCGGGTCGTGATGCCGGTGGTCTTGAGACCGATACCGCCTTTTTTCTTGGAAATACCGCGGCGGGCGATGCGCTTGCCCATTTTGGGTTTTTTACCCGTAAAATAACAAACTCGTGACATCTTGAACTCCTTAACAAGCTGGTTTTTGGAAGCGCTTAATGTATCACGGGAGGCCCGGAGGGCGCAAGCGAAATCCCCATGGAAGCTAAGATCACGCTGAAAACGCCGCTGCAGTACCTGAAAGGCGTCGGCCCCGAACGCTCTAAGCTGCTTTCCCGCCTGGGACTTACGACGGTCGGGGACGTGTTTTATTACTTCCCGGCCCGCCACGAGGACCGTATGCCCGTGAAAAAAGTGGGCGAGATCGGTTTCGAGGAAAAGGAATGCGTGGCCGGGACCGTGATGAGCCGCGGCGTGATGCGGCTTAAGACCGGCCGCACGATATTCCGCGTCGTTCTTTCGGATGGAAAAAATTCGCTTTTTGCTGTCTGGTTCAACATGCCCTACCTGCAGAAGATATTCGCCCCCAGATCAAAGGCTATATTTTTTGTCAAGGCGGAAAAGGTCGGCGGCCGCGCCCAGATGACGCATCCCGAATATGAAGTTTTCCCGGCCGAGATCCCGCCCAGGACCATTCATTCAGGCCGCATCACGCCGATCTATCCACTGACCGAGGACCTGGGACAGAAAGGCCTGCGCCAGCTGGTCTACCGGGTACTGGCCGACCATTCGGACCTCTTGCGCGATCCGCTCGACTCAGCGACGAAGGAGCGCCTCGGACTTCCCGATCTCGCCTGGGCGCTGCGCGAGATCCATTTTCCTCAAAGTCCGAAAAAATCGCTCGAGGCGTACCGGCGGCTCGTATTCGACGAATTTTTCCTGATGCAGCTCGTGCTCGAAATGCGCCGCGCCGAATACCAGAAGGAAAACCGCTTCATGACGCACGCGGATAAGCGCGCCGACGTGAAAAATTTCCTTGAGACGCTGGAATTCGAATTGACCGGAGGGCAGGAAAAAGCGGTGTGGGACATCGTCGCCGACATGACGTCGGGCCGCGTGATGAGCCGGCTCGTGCAGGGGGACGTCGGTTCGGGAAAGACCGTGGTCGCGGCCGCCGCGCTGCTGTTCACGGCCGCCAACGGCTTCCAGGGCGCGCTGATGGCCCCGACCGAAGTGCTCGCGCAGCAGCTTTACCTGAAAATTTCACAGCTTCTGGAACCTCTAGGCATCCCTTGCGGATTTCTTTCACAGAGCCTCGCGCCTTCGGACAAGGCGGCGGCGCTCCGCGGCATCGCGGACGGGTCCGTGTCGATCGTCGTCGGGACGCACGCGCTGATCG
>CAZCVC010000171.1:0-3418 GCA_964502045.1 uncultured Planctomycetia bacterium
CGGCCGAAGCGGCGTTGATCGCGAGGACGTCCGCGTTGTTCTCCTTGTCGCTGGAAAGCACCGTCGCCGTCACCTGGACCTCGTGGAAATATCCCTCGGGGAACAGCGGGCGGATCGGGCGATCCATCAAACGGGATGTGAGCGTTTCTTTTTCCGTCGCCTTGCCTTCACGCTTGAAATAGCCGCCGGGGATCTTGCCGCCCGCGTAGGCTTTTTCGGTGTAGTCGCATGTCAGCGGGAAAAAATCCCCGCCTTCCTTCGGCTTGCGCGCGCCGCAGACGGCGACGAGCACGACGGTCTCGCCGATCTGCGCCAGAACGGCGCCGTCGGCCTGCTTGGCCATGCGGCCTGTTTCAAAGCTTATCGGCTGTTCGCCGATCGTCAGATTAAATTTTTTCATGGGAGTTTACTTTCTGAGGTCGAGCTTGTCGATCAGCTTGAAATAGCCGGCTTCATCTTCTCTTTTCAGGTAATTGAGAAGCTTGCGGCGCTGAGAGACGAGTTTCAGAAGGCCACGGCGGGAGTGGTTGTCTTTCACGTGGGCCTTAAAATGACTGCCGAGGCCGTTGATGCGCTCCGTGAGCACGGCGACCTGGACGTAAGCCGACCCGGTGTCCTTGTCATGGACGCGGTTCGACTGGATGACTTGCTGTTTCTTTTCTTTTGCTACTGGCATGCTACTTCCTCTCGTTGGGTTGACCGCCCTTGCGACTTTTAACGCAATATAACTCTAATGATATCAGTCGCTTACAACAAAATAGAAAATTGTGTGCAAGGTCGGTTTGTTAGTGTTAGAGGGTATTATACCGTTTGGAGGGGGAAAGTAAAGGTATTTAGAGCAGGGTTTTGGCGCGGCGGATGTCGTTTTGGATGGCTTTTTGGAGCGCGGCGGCGTTTTTGAAACGGCGGATGCTCCGCAGCTTTTTTACGAAGAGCAACTCAAGGTCCCGCCCGTAGAGATCGCGGTGAAAACGGAGTAAATGCACTTCGAGCGTCTTTTCATGGTCCCCGAACGTCGGCCGTTCGCCGATATGGAGCACGCCCTTCAGCTTTTTTCCGTTCAAAAAGCCGTAAGCGGCGTAAACGGCCGGCGGCGGCAGCGCTTCGTGATGCGGGTCGAGGTTGGCCGTGGGAAAACCCAGCGCTTTGCCGCGCGCACTGCCGTGCACGACGGTGCCGACGACCGAAACGGGCCGGCCCAGAAGCGATGAAGCTTTTTCCAACTCCCCTTTTTCGATGAGCCGGCGCACGCGCGTGCTTGAGACTGTGACACCGCCGGCTTTGACTTCTGAAACCAGAGACAGGCGTACACCGCGCTCGCGGCACCTCAGCGACAGGTATGCGCCGTCACCCTGCGCTTTCCGGCCGAAACGGAAATCGCGGCCGACTGTCAACGATCTGACGCCGAGTTTTTTCACGAGAAGTTCATCGAAAAATTTTTCGCGGCCGATCGATGCGAATTTTTTTGTGAACGGCACGACGACGACTTCTCGAATTCCCATCGAATTAAAAAAAGCCAGACGATGCTCGAGCGACATCAGGATCGTGGGATGGAATTTTTTCGGCGCGAGCACTTTCGCCGGATGCGGGTCGAACGTGACGACGGCAGGCGCGAACCTGTGAGCCGCGGCGTCGCGCAGCATACGTTGTAAAATTTTACGATGGCCGAGATGCACGCCGTCGAAGACTCCGATGGCTACAGCGCGCTTTTTCGGCTTGAGCCGCCGGTCGTCAAACCCGCGATAGATTTTCATGCAGGTATTCCGCGAGCCGCGCGGGGCCCGCCGTTCTCAGATCGCGCTCGCCGGGCGCGTTTTTCAATGCAAACGTACCGATGCGCGTGCGCACGAGAGACGAAAGGCAGGCGCCGAACCCGGTCATGCGCCCGGCGTCGAACGCCAGCGACCGGACGTATGTGCCCTTGGAGCAGGAAAGCGTGAACGCGGCTTCGCAGTCGTGGAAATGGTTCAAGGTGAATTCGTCGACGCGCACGCGGCGCGGTTCGGGACGCACGTCCTGGCCTTGGCGCGCCAGCTCGTAGAATTTCTTACCGTCTTTCTTCAGCGCGGAAAACGCCGGCGGCGACTGCGTGATGTCGCCGGTCAGCTTCGCGAACGCGTCCTCGATGCTGCCTGCCGTGAGGCCCCCAGGATCGCGTGAAACGACGATCTTGCCGTCGAGGTCGTAGCTGTCGGTTTCGACTCCAAAGAGGATCGTCCCCTCGTACGATTTGTCGAGGCCCAGGAATTCGTCCGCCCGCTTCGTCCATTTGCCGAGAAGCAGGATCAGCAGGCCCGTCGCCATCGGGTCCAGCGTGCCGGCGTGGCCGACCGACTTCTGCCCCGCTCGGCGCCGGATGAAATCGACGGCGTCGTGGCTGGTCCAGAGGATGGGTTTGTTGAAAAGCAGGAGTCCGTCCATCAGATCCCGACGACTTCCCTGCCGGCCGGATAATCGACGAAGAACTGATAATCGAACTTTTTCTTTTCGCCGGGAGCGAGCGCGGATTTCCACTCCAGGATGCCGAGCTCCTTCGGGCGTTTTTCGTTCTCGACGGGCTTCTCGGAAGAGGCGATGAACTCGGCCTTAATGTCGGAGTTGCCGGAGACCGGTACCTGGTCGATGACCGTGACGACGATCGGCTCTTTTTTGTAGTTCTCGATCTCGAACTGGTAGGCGTAGTCTTTGCGCGTGCGCAGGCCCATCAGCGTTTTCTTGCGCTTGTCGACGAGCTCGGTGCGTTTTACTTTCACGGACTCGTCGATGCCGAGGTAGAGGTCGAACGTTTCGCCCTGCCCCACGGTCCCGATGGACGACTTCGCGACGAAATTGTCGTCGACGAACACGTTCATTTCGCCGGCGGCCAGCGCGTAGTCCTTGTCGTTGGCTACTTTCGAATGGATGAACGCGTACGGGGACAGCTTTGGCGTCGTTTCGTAATCGAGCGCGAGCCGGAACGTTTCCGATTTGACGGGCAGGCGGCGCGGCTGGTTGTCGCTCAGGATCGTGGAAGGCTTTTCGATCTCGAACGTGACCGAGCCCAGCTCCTGCGAGACGATGGCTTGCGGCATCACGGCCTTCTTCATTTCCGGCGCAGCGCTTCCGGCCACCGCGTCCGCTTCATAATTGAGCGCCTCATCTTTGAAAGAAGCGGCGCGTGAAGCCAGCGCATAGCGTTCGCGAGCCATCGGCGCGGCGGGCCTCGGGAAATCCACGCGCCACGGGGCGAGCTCGGGCATGCGGCCGCCGACGACGGGCTTCGCGGACGAAAGCGTCAGGCGCGCGTCCTTCCAGTCTTCGCCGGTCCACTGCCGCACACTGCCGTAAGAGATCAGCGTGCCGGACTTTTTATCCGGGTAAGCCTTCACGTCGTACGAAATGTTCCACGAAGCCTGCGGCACGAGATAGCTCAGCTCGA